>CAVIYT010000283.1:0-2030 GCA_963646925.1 Paludibacteraceae bacterium | reverse complement strand
ACCAGAAGGATCACCGGCGTATCCGTAAGATCCGCCACCTCCCAGGCACTGGACCGCTCCGAGACACCGCCAAGCCCGTCATAAAATCCCATGACGCCTTCCAACACAGCGATCCTGCTTTCCGGAAAATCACCGTCCTCTAAGACCTCCCTGCTGAGCAGATACCTCAACGTATTTCCATCCGCAAAAAAACTGTCCAGATTTCTCGACGGGATCTCCAGCACTGTCCTGTGAAACATCGGATCGATATAATCCGGTCCGCACTTAAACGCCCGCACCGCCTGGACCTTCTCCTTCAAAAGTGAAAGCAGCGCGCAGGTAAACAGCGTCTTCCCCCCACCGCTCTTTTCCGCCGCGATCATGATCCGGGGAAAGTGGACAAAAACAGTCTGAGGATCCTGCTCTGTACACTTCATTTTCTTCTCATCCATACCTCTTTCTCCCTCCCATGACCGCAAAATTTCATATTCCGCAATTACCGTATATTCTATCACACTATTTAAACTGCCTCAATAATAAAATATTGTAGTAATTTTCCCGCAGGATACCGTTTGTTCCGTCAAAAAAACATCCGCACGCCCATTCTTCTATCGCTCGTATCTCATTCTGTACCTCAGCGCCCCGCATGGAGAGACCTTCTCTGATCCTGGCGGTGGGGCAGGTTTTTCTTAAGTCTTCCAGACTGTGTCCGAATCCGCCGTCATCGTAGGTGCAGAACGGCCAGATCTCTTTTCCGGTAAAATCAAACTTTTCCAGGAACGAAAAGACCGGGGCGGGCATCGTTCCCCAGTAATTGGGGTAGCCCAGATAGATTCTGGAACATGAAGTGATCGTTTCCTGTGATTCCTTCCTTCGGGAGATCCACAACGGTGCAGTTTCCGCCCTGGGCGTTGTAAGCTTCCTCAAAATCATAGCATGACTGGCGCATCGCCTGCCACATGCCGGTTGCCTGGATCGCCGGATCCCCATTGTCGATATAGTCACCGAAATACATGGTTACCGGAATCTTTTTCTCCAAAACAGCTTTAAAATCATCGGAATCCGCTTCTGGAGCTCCGCCCGGCTCGATGGCGATGATCGCAGCGATATGGTCGGTATACTCCGCAGCTGTCCAGCCTGGACCGCCGCCCTGGGAGTGGGTTACAAGGATGGAATCTTTTCCTGTGCGGTCATATACCTCCTCGATCGTGGCCGCTACAGCTTTTGCGACTGTCTCGTTATCAAAGTCAGCTCCCATGTCGGATGTCATTCCCGTATCCGGTGTCATCTGACGGAAAAACTGGTCTACAGAAGCATCATCGTTCGGGAACTGGGAACCTTCATTCGCAACGGATTTTCCGTCCTCCCAGCGTCCGATCCGGAACTGGGTATACCAGCGCTGGTCCAGCGTCTTTGTGCTGATGTCTCCGCTGACAGAGGTGGCTCCGGCCTCTCCCCGCCGCGGCTCATCGATCAGGAACACACTGTGACCTTTTCTGAGGAACATGTCCGACCATCCCTCTCGTCCGTCCGGTGTGGTCATCCAGCCCATGCGGGACTGTCCGTAACCGTGTAAAAACACCATCGGAAGTCCTGTCTCATCCTCCGGGATCTGGTAAAGTACATTTGCGTGGTCCACATGGGCCGTCTGTCCGGCTCCGCTCTCTTCCCACTGGTCTTCCGGGTCAAAGGTGCCGTCGGAAGTGATCGTCGTGCCGCCAGCGGAAAAGATTCCCTGCTCTTTGATGACCAGCGCGCCGTCATCTGCCGTAGCTGTCTCATCGGTACTCTCTGCTGTTTCGCTTTCTGATGCCTGTTCTGTCTGGGCTGCCGCCTGTGTAGTGGCAGAGGCAGCTCCCGCGCTGCTTCCGCAGCCGGAAATGATCATTGTGCCTGCGGCTGCGATCGCCGCAAGCTGCATCCATTTTTTCCTTCTCATAAACCTTCTCCTTTTATCCTCTCTATTTTCATAGGCGTTTGCGAAACGCCAAAAAGCCGCATAAATACGGCATTTTTTCTTGTAAAAAATAAAATATCTCCTCAAGGTTTTG
>CAVIYT010000282.1:0-2117 GCA_963646925.1 Paludibacteraceae bacterium | reverse complement strand
ATTTTGAGACAGCCCACGCGAAACATAAAGAGATGGGATGCGTCTGCTTCGAGAACGAGAAGATGGGAATCTACTTCATCACAGACCCGGATAATTACTGGCTGGAGATCGTGCCGACAAGAAAATAGGAGAGATCCCGAAAAGAGCAGAAGATCGCTCGCTCAGAAGCCGCAGCCGCTTGGGGCGAACGCGAAAAAAGCCGGAAATAGAAATACAGATCACAAAATACAGGAGGAACAAAGATGATTCTGATTAAAAACGGACGTGTAGTGGACGCAAAGAGCAATACCGACGAGATCCTGGACGTTGTCATTGACGGCGGAAAGATAAAGACCATCGGAAAAGTGGAAGATGACGGAAGTTATGAGCAGGTGATCGACGCGGCGGGCTGTGTCGTAGCACCGGGACTGATCGATGTCCATGTTCATTTCCGCGATCCGGGACTTACATATAAAGAGGACATCCAGACAGGTTCCGCGGCAGCGAAAAAAGGCGGATATACGACCGTTGTCACCATGGCAAACACAAAACCGCCGGTGGACAACGTGGAGACTGTAAAATATGTCATCGAAGAGGGAAAGAAGACAGGCATTAATGTTCTTCCGGCTGCCTGCGTTTCTGTTGGAATGAAGGGTCAGGAACTGACGGATATGGACGCCTTAAAGGCAGCAGGAGCCGTTGGTTTTACGGACGATGGAATCCCGCTTATGAACGAGAAACTCGTCTATGAGGCCATGAAGAAGGCGAAAGAGTTAAATGTACCGTTAAGCTTCCATGAGGAAGATCCGGCATTCATCTCCGAGAACGGAATCAACGCCGGTACCGCGGCAAAAGAGCTTGGAATCAAAGGTTCTCCGGCGCTTGCTGAGGATTCTCTCGTAGCCCGTGACTGCATGATCGCCCTGCACACAGGCGCGGCAGTGAATATCCAGCATATCAGCTCCGCAACATCCGTAAAGGCTGTGAAGCTTGCGAAGGAGCTCGGCGCGAACGTGACAGCGGAGGTTACACCGCATCACTTCACACTGGACGAGACAGCTGTTCTGGAACACGGCGCGATGGCGAAGATGAACCCGCCGCTCAGAACCGCGAAGGACCGTGAAGGCATCATCGAGGGAATCAAGGACGGCTCCATCGACATGATCGCCACCGACCATGCGCCGCACAGCGCGGAGGAAAAGGCAGTTCTCCCGGTATGGAAAGCTCCGAGCGGAATCATCGGTCTTGAGACTGCACTGGGTCTCGCTGTGACAGAGCTTGTGAAGAAAGGTCATCTGACCACAATGCAGCTCGTTGAGAAGATGTGCGTGAACCCGGCGAAGTTATATCACTTTGATAAGGGATATCTCACAGAGGGCGGAGACGCGGATATCGTGATCTTCAATGAGAATGAGGAATGGACAGTGACAGACGATGAGATCGCGTCCAAATCCCACAACACACCGTTTATCGGAACGAAGCTTTTCGGACGCGTAAAATATACGATCTGCGGCGGAAATATTGTATACAAGGATTAAAAATATACAGCAGAGCTCCCTGGTATCGAACCAATAAGACTCAGAAAGGCCGGTTTGGGCTGATGGCCGGGGAGTGCAGCTGTTTTCAGCAATGCAGGAGAAGGCAAAACTGATAGTTGTAAGAAACAAAAGAACAGGAGAATATAAGTCATGAAAAAATACCAGGTGCTTCTTTTTGATGTGGATGGAACACTTCTGGATTTCGACAAGGCGGAGAGGATCGGCATCGAGCGGGTGCTCACCCACTTCGGTGTGCCGGCTACCGAGGAGAACATGCAGAAATACCACCATCTGAACAAAAGCTACTGGCAGAAGTTAGAGCGTGGGGAGATCACGAGAGAGCAGGTGCTGAGCCTGCGATTCGAGAATTTCTTCAAGGATTTCGGGATCATCGTAAACGGCGCGGAGGTCGACGGCCTGTACCGCCAGACATTAAATGAGAGCGCGTTCCTCTTAGACGGCGTTATGGATCTTCTTAACGGCTTAAAGGACCGCTACGAGCTCCATATCGTCACAAACGGTGTGGCAGAGACCCAGTATAAACGCCTTGCGGCAGCAGGTCTGGATAAGCTGTTTAAGGGAATCTACGTTTCCGAGGAG
>CAVIYT010000281.1:0-2165 GCA_963646925.1 Paludibacteraceae bacterium | reverse complement strand
GTCCTTTTCGCAGCTGTCAATGATTCTTTACTAAAGGAGCCTACGCGTATGTTATCTGATCCGATCACGCTCTACAAATTAATGATCCTCTACATGCTGGACCACGTCAACTTTCCTCTGACAAACTCCCAGCTCACGGATTTTTTCCTGGATCACGAATATACGACATACTTTACGCTCCAGCAGGCATTGAACGAATTAAAAGAGGCGGGGCTGATTCGGATGGAATCCACCCACAACTCCTCCCGCTACGAGATAACAAAAGAGGGCGATGACACCCTCTCCTTCTTCGGAAACAACATCTCCCCGGCGATCATCGAGGATATCGACAGCTACTTAAAGGAGAACAAATTCCGCTTAAGAAACGAGGTCGGCGTCATCTCCGACTTCTATAAATCCACAAACCAGGACTACATCGTCCACTGTGAAGTCCGTGAGGGAAAAAACGTCCTCATTGGCTTCGATCTCTCCGTCCCCGACAAAGACCAGGCCGAGACCATGGCCAGCCACTGGAAGGAGCGGAGCCAGGAGATCTACGCGTATGTGATGAAAACCTTGATGAAAGATTAAAATACAAAAAACGGCATCTGCCGCAGTGAAAATTCTGCGCGATGCCGTTTTTTATCTTATTCCTGTACTTTCTCCGCCTCTTTCGCAGCCTTCTTCGCCGCCCACTCCGCGGCTTTCTCCGCCTGGATCTCCTCCTCGGCAGTCAGGAGGTCTTCTCCTGCTGCCATCTTGTCAATGAGATTCCAGATATCCTCTCTGCCCTGCTTTGTCTCGGCGGAGAACGGGATCAGGATGTCCTGTTTTTCCATTCCGAGGCCGGTGCGGATGAGTTTTACCTGTTTCTGGATCTGGCTGCGCTTGATCTTATCAAGCTTTGTGGCGATGATGACCGGACGGAAGCCGTTGTAAACGACCCAGTCGTACATGGTCTTGTCGTTTGCGGACGGCTCGTGGCGGATGTCCACAAGAAGGAAGACGCACTTCAACATCTGGGACTTGTGGAGATAATTCTCGATCATCTTGCCCCATTTTACCTTCTCAGACTGCGGAACTTTCGCGTAACCGTAGCCGGGAAGATCCACGTAGTAGAGATCTCCGTTGATGTTATAAAAGTTGATCGTCTGGGTCTTTCCCGGCTGGGAGGATGTTCTCGCTAACGCTTTCCGGTTCATGAGCGCGTTAATCAAGGAAGATTTTCCCACGTTCGATTTTCCCGCGAAGGCGAACTCCGGCAGTGTGTTCTCCGGCAGCGTGCTCGTCACACCGCAGACGGTCTCAAGTTCCACATTTCTGATTACCATATATTTCTCCTCTTACGGCCAGCGCAGCATGCGCGCTGACCTACCGAACAGTTACATTTTTTCCATCTCAGAATCAGCAGTTCTCCAATAGGCAAAACCTGTCAGAAAGCCGCTGACCTTTGTGTCCTGGCATTATGCGAACGCTTCACGAACCACGTCATCCATGGTCTTCACGAACACGATCTCCATACCCTTCGTGATCTCCTTAGAGATCTCCGCCATATCCGGGCGGTTCTTATCCGGCACGAGAACTTTCTTCATGTGTGCCATTCTGGCCGCCAGCGTCTTTTCCTTCAGTCCGCCGATCGGCAGAACCCGTCCTCTTAACGTGATCTCGCCGGTCATGGCAACGCTGGCGCAGACTTTCTTTCCAGTCACGGCAGAAAGCATCGCTGTTGCCATCGTGATGCCCGCGGACGGACCATCCTTCGGCACAGCTCCCTCCGGGATATGTAAGTGCAGATCATGTTCCTTAAAATACCTGCTCTCCACTCCATACTGATCCGCCACCGACCGTACATATGTCAGCGCAATCTGCGCGGACTCCTTCATGACATCACCCATCTGGCCCGTCATCTGAAGCTTTCCGTCACCCGGCATCACATTCACCTCGATCTGGAGGGTATCACCGCCGACGCTGGTCCATGCGAGACCTCTCACGATTCCGATCTCGTCCTCCTCGTTTGCGTTCTCGAAGGTGATCCTCTCTTTTCCAAGATACTTCTGAAGATTTCCCTCTGTGATATGCACAGACTTTTTCTTCTTCTCTAAGAACTCTCTCGCTGCTTTTCTGCAGATCTCACCGATCCGGCGCTCCAAGTTTCTCACGCCGGCCTCTCTCGTGTAGTTGTGGAT
>CAVIYT010000280.1:0-2165 GCA_963646925.1 Paludibacteraceae bacterium | reverse complement strand
AGAAAGCGGTATCCGGCCAGCGTATGGATGAATCCGCTTCATGAAAAGTTGTGGAACGGGGATTACTACACGTCCCGGACCGTAGAGATGGTAAAAAATGTGTTCCCGATGTTCCCGCTGACGGTGAAAGGGCTGGAGGCGGCTGTGAGGGAATTGTTAAAGGAAAGTTTATAATATTAAGAAGAGAAAAAGTCACTGTGCCAGCGAATCGCTGTGTATACAGTGGCTTTTTCTGAATCACATGATAAATAAATGCAGAAAACTCATAGATAATCCCGATTCATCCATGCACCCCATAGATCGATCCCCCATTTCTTTGTATCTTTTCCATAAAACCATGTATCTATTTTTGTACAATACGCATAATTCATGAATGAAATCGATGAATAGTTGAAAACCCACCATTAGACGTTTGTGCAAAATACAGGTAAAATGTAGCCATAGACAGAGAGAAACATACAAAACATCAAAAGAAACACAGCAAATATAGAGATTCATAGAAAGGGGATTCATGAATGGAACGAAAGATTTCATTAGCGTATTTAACCGTACCGGGCATCACACCGGTCGATGAGATCAGGATGGCAGCGGAGCTTGGATATGACTACACCAGCATCCGGACGATCCCGATGGGACAGCCAGGGGAGCCGCAGGTATGTCTGGAAAAAGATCCGGACCTGTTTAAAGAGATCCGCCAGACGTTAAAGGACTGTGATATGAAGCTTCTCGACATCGAGCTTGTCCGCGTAAGGGAAGATCTCCCGATCGATTACCGCAGGGCATTCGAGTGCGGGGCGGAGCTTGGAGCTACCGAGATCCTCTCCAGTGTCTGGACAGAGAACAAAAACTTTGCGGTGGACGCTTACGGAAAGATCTGTGAACAGGCCGCAGAGTTCGGAATGAACGTGAACTTCGAATTCCCGATCGTATCCGGAGTCAAGACCTTAAAGGAAGCCGCGGAGATCCAGGATCAGGTCGGCGCACAGAACTTAAAACTTCTGATGGATATGATCTACTGCCACTGGGATAAGGTCACACCGGAGATGATCGCAGCCTACGGAAAAGAGAGATTCGGTCTCATCCACCTCTGTGACTGCCCGAAGATCTGGAAAGCAACCGAGCTTGTGAAGGTCGTCCGCGAGGGCCGCGAGTACTGCGGACTCGGCGAGGCGAACCTCAAGGCACTCTTAAAGGCACTTCCGGAAAGCCCGTGTTCCATTGAACTTCCGAATAAGAAGTACATCGAGCAGTACGGAGCGAAGGGACATGCGGAGAACTGCCTGAAATACGCGAGAAAGTTATTCGCGGAGCTGGACCTCCCGGACCTTCAGCAGTCCGCGTGAAGACAGGACAGACAGAAAAATAGCAGAACGCGGCAGAAATAAAGAATATCATTTGACAGCCGATATTCCATAGACACATCGCAATCAGCCGCACGACGAAATAAAAAAGAAAGTGAGGAAATCGAGATGATACCTGATATCAATACAAAAATGATCACCCTGATCGGCACACCTCTTGGACAGTCCTTCGCATCTAGAATGCAGAACCGCGGATACGAAGCCGCAGGGCTCAACATGATCTACTTCTACACAGAGGCGGACAACGAGCACTTAAAGGACATCGTAAACGGCATCCGCTACATGAACTTCGCGGGATTCGCCGTAACAAAGCCGAACAAGGTAAAAGTCCTGGAGTACTTAGATGAGCTTGATCCGCTCTGCGAGAAGATGGGATCCAGCAACACCGTCGTAAAGACACCGGAAGGAAAACTCATCGGATACAACACCGACGGCTCCGGTTTTTACCGCTCCCTGATCGAGGAAGGCGAGGTCAAACCTGATCAGTGCGTATTCTTCTGTTTCGGCGGCGGCGGCGCGGGCCGTGCGATGTGTTCCGTTCTCGCCTACCACGGCGCGAGAAAGATCTACATCACAGACAAATTCGAGCAGTGCGCGAAGGACCTTGTGGATGACATCAACAAAAACTTCGCTCCGGTTGCGGAATTCGTACCGTACGGGGATTACACAAAGATCGCAGCCTGCGATGTGGTATTGAATGCCAGCGGAATCGGAATGGGAAAGACCATCGGCCAGACACCGGTCCCGAAGGAATATCTCGGAAAAGGCCAGCTCTGCTTTGATGCCTGCTACAATCCGGCGAGG
>CAVIYT010000279.1:0-2180 GCA_963646925.1 Paludibacteraceae bacterium | reverse complement strand
GTCCCATGATATCAGGACCCCGATCAATGGAATTATCGGAATGGCCCGGATAATCCGAAAAGATCCGGACGATACGAAAAAACACTGGAATGTCTGGATAAGATCGATGTTGCGTCAAATCATCTGCTGTCGCTGATCAATGATGTCCTTGACATGAGCAAATTGGAGAGCGGAAATGTGGAAGTGGAGCATATTCTATTTTTGCTGAATGAGGAACTGAAAAATATCCGCATGATTGCGGATGACCAGACCCAGGAAAAGAATCTCCATGTGCTTTTCCAGGCGGGGCGGATCCGTCACCGGTATCTGATAGGAAGTCCAAGCCACCTGAGACGCATTCTGCTGAATCTGTTCAGCAATGCCATAAAATATACGCCGGAAAATGGAACGGTCTGTGTTACGGCCAATGAACTTCCAGAACACAACGTAAAAGCAGTTTTGGAATTTCGGGTACAGGACAGTGGAATTGGGATGAGCCGTGAATTCATAGAGAAACATCTCTATAAACCGTTTACCCAGGAAAGGGATTCGGCCCGGACGAAATATCAGGGGACAGGGCGTGGCCTGGCAATCGTACATAATCTGATCGATATTATGCAGGGAACGATCAGCGTGGACAGCGAGCCGGGACACGGGACGACGTTTACGGTAACTCTTCCATTCGATATTGGCAAGGAACCGGTTCAAACGGAAACGAGCGAAGTAAAAGAGGGAAATATTCGGGGAATGAAGATCCTTCTGGTGGAGGACAATGCCCTGAACTGTGAGATCGCGCAGGCTATTCTTGAGGAGAATGGAGCGGTCGTTACGACTGCGGCGAATGGAAGAAAGGCGGTAGAAGTGTTTAACACATCTCCAATCAATGGGTTTGATGCGATCTTAATGGATATTATGATGCCAGTTCTGGATGGACTGGCGGCGTCCAGGGAGATCAGACAGTCGGTCAGAAAAGATGCTGCTTCGATTCCGATCATCGCTATGACAGCAAACGCATTTGCGGAAGACCGGGAAAAGTCCATTGACGCTGGAATGAATGATCACCTGACAAAGCCGCTGGATCAGAAAAAACTTTTAAATATCTTAGGGAAATATTATAAGATGAAAAATGAATCATAGATAATGCGGAATGTAGGAATGCGGCTGCCGTTCAGCAAAAAACTGTTTCGGCAGCCGCGTTTTTATCCAGATATGCATTTAAGGGACTATGATCGGTGACCGCGTAAACTCGTTTTTCTGTAGTTTTCCCGATTTTAATTCCCGGACCATCCGGCAGATCTCGGACGCGGTCAGGTTTATCTCGAAAAGTTTGTAAGCTACGGGCGAAAGAATATTTTTGGCAGCAGCTGTTTTCGTGATGACTGGGATATCGCAGTGCCGCTTTAACTCTGTGAGAAGCGGAGCGGCGGATTTCTTAAAGCCCAGGATTCGGATCCATGGGGCATAATTAAAGTCCGCAAAGGTGTACTGGTCCTCGGTGGTAATATCAAGAATAAGATTCATGAGAGCACGGCTGACCCTGGCGTAGGTGTACTGTCGGTCCTTTCTGGCGGCAGTCAGTGCGTCTGTACGTGAAAATTCCAGCCGATTTTTGTAAAGCTTCGCCGCAAGGTCTTCCGGCATCCCTGAAATACCTTGAATTCTCTCCAGACTGGAGGTCAGGATCTTCTGGTTTAAGAGAAGTGAAAAGTCATCCGGAAAGAGAGGAACTTCGGGTTCGGCGTTCAGACTCTCAAAATGTGAATCAGGTAGAACCGCGGTGAGAAAATCCATATCCTGCTCAAAAATCGCTTTCCGGATCGCTGTCGCGGAGGCGAAGGAGCCGTCCCGGTCCTCAGAATGATATCCCGGATCAGATCGCTTTAAGGTCCAGGGCCTGATTCCTGAGGAAAATTCTTTTAATGCTTTCAGATATTCAACCGCGAGAATGTCATTAGGGGAGACGGGCATAGAATCTTTTTTGACAAGCGCAAGAGCCTGGGGGTATGTGAGACCGCTTCGAAGACTCTCCTGGATCAGTGTGGACTGTTCATCTGTCTCTGCACCGGCCTGTTCTGCCAGCCGCTGCAATTCGCCGATATTCCCGGATTCGCTGCCGAAGGAGAGAACATCGATGATCCCCATATGGTGAAACAGGGAAACGCCGCAGCGGGCGAAATCCTGGGCAGCGCTTAAGACTCCGA
>CAVIYT010000278.1:0-2350 GCA_963646925.1 Paludibacteraceae bacterium | reverse complement strand
GCGGGGAGACCCTGCGGCCGGAAGATTTTGGAGATCAGGAGATTCCGGCAAAAGGCTGGGTCCTCGTGACGACCGGCGGCATGTCGCTTGGGTTCACGAAGGCGGCTGGCGGGATGCTTAAGAATCATTATCCGAAGGGACTGAGAATTCAGGGCGGCTGATAAAAAAAGTGCCTTGGCACATTTTGGCGTCTTGCGCGGACGTTTGCGACAATCTACATCTTTTTTACGCGTGTGCGCATCACTGACACGCAATACCTTTTTCTTTAACGGGAAGTTCCATAGGGATTTCTTGTTGAATAAAGATCCGGCAGGATCCTGGTTTAGAGAAAGACAGGTCCTGCCGGATTTTTGACGTCCGGGAATAGTTTTCGCATGTCCTCCGGCAGCGGGGCGGAAAGTTCAAGCTTCTGCCCTGTCGCAGGATGGGAAAAACATAGATAAGTAGAGTGGAGCGGCTGACGGCCGATAAACCGGTAGTCCGGGCAGTAGAGAAAATCTCCCGGCAGCGGATGACCGATGGCGCTCATGTGGACGCGGATCTGGTGCGTTCTTCCTGTCTCTAAGAGGAGGCGGATGAACGAGAGATCGGCGTCTTTGTTGTATGCCAGGGTCTGATAATGGGTCACGGCTGTTTCACCGCGTTCCGGATCGCAGACCCGCTCGATGGTGGAGCCGTCCTTTCTGGCAATCGGAAGATCGATGGTGCCGGAATCCTCCGTTTTACCGAGGACGATAGCCGCATATTCCCTGTGGATCGTGTGGTCCTTCACGGCATCGGAGAGGACACAGGAACTGTAGGGATTCTTCGCGAGAAGCACGAGTCCGGAGGTGTCCCGGTCCAGACGGTTCACGGCGCGAAACACGAAAGATGTCTCCTCGTTTCTGTAATACCAGGCGATCCCGTTTGCCAAGGTATTCTCATAATGCCCCTGGGATGGATGGACCGGCATTCCGGCGGGCTTATCGATCACGAGGATATGTTCGTCCTCAAAAACGATGGAGAGATCCATGGGAACCGGGACGATCTGATCCGAAGTCTTTTTCTCCGTGACGCAGACGTTCAGGCAGTCGCCAGGCTGCAGGATCGTGTTGGAAAAGACTATTTTTCCGTTCAGCAGAAAACTCCCTTCCGTGTTTCTCAAATGGACCACAAGGCGGGAAGAATAGCCGGAATCCAGGAGAAAGGCGGCGATGGAGCGGCCGCTCTCGGATTCTGTGAGCGTATAGGTTAAAACTGTATTCATGAAAAATCCTTTTTATTAAAAAGTAAATCAATCAGCACGCCTAATTGTAACACAGGAAAAATTGTGCGGCAAGTCTCAGAATGAATCTGCATATGTTGTTACAAATACGCGGTGGAAGTTCTGAATAATGTGGAAGAATAAAGATATCGCAGGAAAGGCGGAGCATAAGCGCGGACTATCCCCGATTCTGCAGCTGTGTCTTGGAGTATTTCTGTTTTTTGTGGCTGTAGTTCCAAAAAACTATTTATATGAGGAGAATCACGGGCAGATCCTGGAATCGGCGGTGATGCAGCCGGAGGCGGAGACAGATCCGCTGATCTTAAACTCCCGGGCCGCCGTTTTGATCGACGGCGATACAGGGCGTGTCCTGTACGGAAAAAATGAGACGGAAGTCCTTCCGATGGCCAGCACTACGAAGATCATGACCTGTATTCTTGCCCTGGAAAACGCCGGGCTGGATACGGAGGTTACAGTCTTGGACCAGGCGGCGGCGATGCCGGAGGTGAAGCTCCATGTGAGAAAAGGGGAGAAATACCGCCTGGAGGACCTTCTCTATTCCCTGATGCTGGAATCCCACAATGATTCCGCCGTGGCCATCGCGGAGACTGTCGGCGGCAGCGTGGAAGGTTTCGCGGATATGATGAACCGGAAGGCGGCGGAACTGGGGTGTACCGATACATATTTTCTGACTCCCAACGGGCTGGACGCGGCGGATCAGGAGAGCGGGAAGATCCACTCCACGACGGCGGAAGACCTGGCGAGGATCCTCAGATACTGTATATCGCAGTCTCCGGCAAAGGAAGAGTTCCTTGCTATCACGAGAGCGCCGTCCCATGCGTTCTCTGATCTTTCCGGCGCACGGAACTTTTCCTGTGTGAATCATAACGCGCTTCTGACATCCATGGATGGCGCGGTCAGCGGAAAGACTGGATTTACGGGAAAAGCGGGATATTGCTATGTGGGTGCGGTGAAGAAAGGGGAGAAGTTATTCATCGCGGCGCTCCTAGGCTGCGGGTGGCCGCCCCACAAGACGTACAAGTGGCAGGATGTGCGAAAGCTGGTAGCATATGGGGATAAAAATTTTGAGTACCGGGAGATCGAAAA
>CAVIYT010000277.1:0-2400 GCA_963646925.1 Paludibacteraceae bacterium | reverse complement strand
GGTTCATCCGACCAATGAATCTTAGTCGGAAGGCTCATGATTCCGAGAGCCTATTTCCCGATTTTCTGCAGGATCCCGCCCGCAGTATACGCAAGACACAAAAACAGGTCCATGACCGCGATCTCATCAAAAAGGACTGAGCCCAGTGTCGCGTCAAAATCATACATGACAAAGTGTGTCTTTAAAAACAGGTACGATGGATATCTATCATGGAAAAACACATAAGCGCCGTAAACCACGATCCCCGCCGCGAAAATGCGCAGGATCCATTGAATGACCGCCGGAAGCTCCTTACTCATCCTGCTTTTCATGATTCCCTGTATCATCCGCCAGTGAAGGCCAATATGGGCGCTCATCAGGATAAAACCCCAATACGCGCAGAAAAGATGAACCATAGCGGCTGCCTCATAAACGTTTCGCTGTGTCCATCCAGAGAAAAGATACTGGGAGATCATGATCCCGCTGACCATGGAGCCGATCATGGTTAAGAAGATTAAGATCGTGATCACGGTCTGGAAGACCCGGTAAGGGGAATATTTCCCCCTGCCGAGTCCTCTAAACCAGGAACGGTTGAGAATATGATGCAAAATGAACAAAAAAACCATCGCCATTCCCAGCCATTCGTGGGCTTTCTCTCCTATAAAGGAGTATGTCATAAGTCCGAGCAGAACTGCTGTCATTAAAATATCAACGGTCATCTTTCCCTTTGTTCTGCCCGGGACCTGTGATCTAGTAGACATAATCCGGTGCAAGGATCTTTAAAAGTTTCTGATCATGATTGTGGACCAGTTTCGATTCTGTGTCCAGGATCATGGTCGCTCCGCCGTCTCTCGTGTACGGCTCCCACTCCGGCATCTCATCTGTGCCCGGTACTCCGTTCTTCGCGAAATTGATCCATGCCTGGCTGATCTGGGACGCAAGTTCCTTCTCCTCATCGTTCTCATCAGCATGGTCAAACACATATGGAATCTCCGCGCCGTGATAGGAATTTCCGTAGGTGAATACGTATCCATAGACCGGAGCGCCGTTCTGATCGGCTTTGTGTGCCATGATCTTTAAGATCGGCAGGCGGATCAATGTCGTATCCACATGTTCTGCCGTCAGGTCTGTCTTATCCAGGTAAGCTTCTTTTAAGGCAGCGGTGAGTTCATCGGTCGGTTCTACCGGATCGGACTCAAAATAACCGGTCCACTCGTTTAAGTTGCTGCCGATGAGAAGCGGAATATCCTTTCCTGCTTCCGCAAAGGAATCGTCTGTGACCGGGTCTGTCGGAAGGAAGTCTCCGTCCACCACCGGTTCCCAGTCCATGGCATAGGAGTCGCCTGTCCATGTGGGGATCTGCAGCTGTTCTCCCGTCTGGGTAAGTCCCTCTGCCGCAGCTTTCTCAAGATCATCCACGGACACGTTCTGGATGTCCTCAATGTTATCCGGTGTGATATTTAAATTCTTTAAAATGTTCTCCGCAAGAGCCGTGCTGGACTCCTGGGTGTTGAATTTTATGCCCATGGTCTCTGTCGCGCCGCTCTGGACGATGCCCTTCTGGAATAATCCCTTCGCATACGGGGATGTCATCATCGCAAGGACTTTCGCGCCGCCGCCGGACTGTCCGAATAAGGTCACATTTTCCGGATCTCCGCCGAATGCTTCGATGTTGTCCTGGATCCATTTCAGGGAATCCACGATATCCATCAGACCAATATTCGCGGAGTATTTATACTTATCACCGTAAGCGGAAAGATCGAGATATCCAAATACATTCAGTCTGTGGTTGACCGAAACAACGACCACATCTCCACTGCTGCTGAGTGCCTGTCCGTCATATCCCTCTTCGTTGGCAGATCCGGTGGAAAATCCGCCGCCGTGCAGCCATACCATGACCGGGCGTTTCTTTCCGTCGTTGACACCCGGGGTCCAGATATTTAAGTTCTGGCTGTTATTGTCTGTTCCATCCTGGGAGGATTCCCCGTCGACACCGGAGATCTGTGCCTGAGGAGACATGGGTCCGTATGTGTCTGCCACGCGGACGCCCTCCCACGGAGTCACCTCCTCTGCCGGCACGAAGCGCTCCTTCGCCTCCGCGTACGGGACTCCGAGATAGCGGTAGATTCCGTCCTCCTTCGTTCCCTGGATCAGACCTGCCGTTGTTTTTACAACGCCGTCAGCCTGCTCTTCTGGCGCTTCTGTCTGGGCTTCTGTTGTCTCTGCCGCAGTCGTTTCTGTCTGTGCCGCCTTTGTTCCTGATGAATTCGCGCATCCTGCGAGCATCACGGCACTGAGTGCCAGAATTGCATATCGTTTTCCTGCTGTAAATTTCTTTCTCATGACGTTCCAGTCCTTTCTATTCGCGTAACTGATATGTAATGACCTCTTGTCAAGTACAAATTAACAGAAATCACCACA
>CAVIYT010000276.1:0-2443 GCA_963646925.1 Paludibacteraceae bacterium | reverse complement strand
GTTCCACAGTACCGCACCATACCGGTTCCCACATTCTGGGGGCTGTGAATATGCCCCAGCGCCGTATAATCAAACGTTTCAAAGACCAATGCATCGATATTGTCAAGGCCGCCGACCTGGATATCTTCCGACTCACAGCGGGACGCGCCTGTGACAAACTGGTGCGCCACAAGGATATTTCTATCCTTTTCATCGATCTCCATATGACGGATCACCGTCTGAACCGCGGACTGAGCGTCCGTAACCGCATCTGCCTCATCTTCAAATACATGTCTCACAGTTGCAGGGCGGATAAACGGAAGAAGGTGGATCCAGACCGTTCCAAACTTGTCTTCCAAAGGAATTTTTGTTACGCTTCCGTCATAGACAGGAGAAAGATAGATTCCTCGGCTGTTTAACAGTCTCCCTCCAAAGGCAAGACGCTCCGCAGAATCGTGATTTCCGCTGATAATAAAAACAGGAAGCTTTCTTTCCGCAAGTTTCGTGATAAACTCATCAAACACCTGAACCGCCTCCGCGCACGGGATCTGCTTATCGTAGATATCTCCCGCCAGGATCACCCCATCCGGCTTCTCTTCATCCGCCAGATCCAGGATCCTTTCAAGAATATATTTCTGATCTTCGATCATAGAAAATTCGTTGACTCTCTTTCCGATGTGAAGATCCGATAAATGAAATAATTTCATAGATGCCTCCTGTAATGAACTCTGCTGTTACTTTTATTTTACCGTTTTACACTGGCAATATCAAGCAAAGGTCTCGCAAAGAATCTGTTGCTGCATACGTTTTTGCCATCTATACCAGTCCCACAAGTCCGCCTCCGTTAGAAAGAATAAGGTCCCAGAACATCTATCTGTTCATGGGATCTCATCTTCTGTCCAAACGTCCAGTTTCTGCCGCAAGGCTTATATTTATCCGACATCATTTTACATACGGATTCCCCGGTGTCTCCGCAAAGTACTCCACAGAAATCATATTTCCGGCACGGATCTCATCGGAAACCATTCCGTTTATCAGCTTCAGCTCATATACATATTCCCGTACAGACATACCGGAATGATGATAATAAGTCTTTGCGATCGACCAGAGCGTATCGCCTTTCTCTACCTCGATCGTCGTATAGTAGCGGTTATAAACGGTATCATCACTCTCTTCATTCGCCATAACCAGGGTCTTTCCAAAAAAGCAGGACATAATCATTACGATCATCACAAGGGCTATCAAATACTTCTTCATACAGTTTCCTCCTTTGTATTCAGCAAGTACAAACTCATGTTCAGGAACATCTGTTCTGGTTTAGATTCTATCATGCGAACGTATGTTTGTCAATTCTTTTTCGTTATTTTTTCGAACAAAGGTTTGCTTTTTCCCATCTTTTATGGTACTATGTATACAGAGAGAAAATATTCTTTTGAAGATTACTACAGCGGTCGTCAAATGTCTCCCCGTGTATGCGCGGTTGCCATTTTCCTAATCGCCGTGACGAATAAAAGGAGGGGTCTCATGAGTCAGGGAAAAATTACTGATAAGCAGAGAGAAATACTTGAATATATAAAAGAAATGATCTTAAAGAAAGGATATCCGCCGGCTGTGCGCGAGATCTGTGAAGCGGTACACTTAAAGTCCACTTCCTCCGTCCACTCCCATCTGGAGTCCTTAGAGAAGAACGGATATATTCGCCGCGACCCGACGAAGCCGAGGACTATCGAGATCCTCGATGATGATTTCGCCCTCACAAGACGCGAAGTCGTAAATGTTCCGGTGATTGGAACCGTCGCTGCCGGAAGTCCGATTCTCGCGGAGCAGAATATCGAAGACTATCTCCCGATTCCTGCCGAAATGCTCCCAAACAAGGAAGTATTTATGTTAAAAGTAAAGGGAAACAGTATGATCGAGGCCGGAATCTACAGCGGCGATAAGGTTATCGTAGCGAAGCAGCCAGACGCCGAAAACGGCGATAAAGTCGTTGCCCTGGTGGACGATTCCGCGACTGTAAAGACCTTCTATAAAGAAAACGGTCATTTCCGTCTCCAGCCCGAAAACTCCACAATGGATCCGATCATCCTGGACCATGTTGAGATCCTCGGCAAGGTTATCGGTCTTTTCCGCATGATGAGTTAACATACGCATGAGCGCAGATCAATCACGTAATCCTATGCTCTTAAATGCTGTCATTTAAAATTCCATGAATAAAGCCGCTGTCTGACAAGATTGCCAGTACAGCGGCTTATTGATTATAAAAGGGAATTTACCAGAATTCCCGTCAACAATGAAAATCCCATTACATACAAAAGATACAGAAGAAAACGCCGGATACCCAATACAATCTTCAGTGCTCCGAGGTTTGTGATCTTTGTGGCTGGACCTGTGATCATAAAAGAAGCTGCGCTTCCCATGCTCATTCCAGACCAGAGCCATTCCTGAAGAAGCGGGATCGTGCCGC
>CAVIYT010000275.1:0-2464 GCA_963646925.1 Paludibacteraceae bacterium | reverse complement strand
ATTTTTATTTTGCGCCATCTGAAAATGTGCTGAATCCTTCTGATGAATGAAACATCACTGCACATCTAAGACACATTCTTCTTTATTTGATCGTATCGATCCACTTCTCGATCTCTTTCTCCGCCGTCCGCAGTGTCGCCTCATCGAAGCGGATATTCATACCCTCTTTCACATCGGCTCCCGCATTTTTTTATGAAACATTGCAAAATACCCAAGGCACAGAATGATCTGCACCAGAGAAGAGGTCGGCGTTGCCAGACCGATCTGGAACAGGGTGACGCCGGCTCTTCGGCTTGTGAGGAATGCCACAGGAATTCGGACTCCGAAGGCGCCGACGATTCCCTGGGTCATGACGAAGAGCGTGCGGCCGCTGCCGTTGAAGAATCCCACAAAGCAGAACAGGAAAGATGTCAGGATACAGTCGATGGCGTAGGCTTTTAAATAATCCGCCGCGGCGAGGATCACGTCATGGTCTCTCGCAAAAAGGGATGCCATCCAGTCTCCATGGAAAAAGGAGATGTAACCGAGGCAGAGTCCCGCAAGAACGGAGGTCGCGATCCCGCAGAACAGTGCTTTTTCCGCTCTCGGAACTTTTCCGGCTCCGATGTTCTGGGCAATAAAAGCAGACATGGACTGCATGTATGCGGACGGAACCAGCATGACGAAGACGCAGAGCTTCTCAGCGACACCAACACCTGCCGAGGCAATGACGCCCATACCGTTCACGATGGCGATGATCACAAGGAAGGAAATGCTGACCAGGAAATCCTGAAGTGCGATGGGACATCCGAGTTTCAGGATCTTTCCAATGATCGGAAGGTCAAAGCGGATGTCCGTGCGCTTCATGGTGAACGGAAGCTGTCTCTTTCTTATGATCAGGATGGACAGGAGAACGCTGACTGCCTGGGCAAGGACCGTAGCGGCGGCAGCTCCGGAAACGCCCCAGTGGAATCCCGCGACGAACAGGAGATCCCCAGCGATGTTGATAGCGCAGGCGATAGTCACCGTGAGAAGCGGCATCTTTGAGTCGCCGATTCCGCGGAATACGCTGCCGAGAACGTTGTAGGCGATAATAAATGCCGCGCCGACGGAGCAGATCCGGATGTAGGCGGTCGTCTCGGAGAACGCTTCTTCCGGGGCCTGCATGATAGCGGAGAGAATTCCGGCACCGAATGTCATAAGTACTGTCAGAATTGCCGCAATTACCGCAAACATAGCGATTCCGCTGCCGATGATAGATCCCGCCTCATGAGGCCGTTTTTCACCGATCTTCTGGCCCACGAGCACCGTGATTCCCATGGCGATTCCCGTGATCACCGTCGTGACGCTCTGCATGATCTGGCTGCCGGTGGAGACAGCGGATACCGCGGCGGCAGATGAGAACTGCCCGACAACGAGAAGATCCACCGCACCGTACATGGCCTGCAGGAACAATGCCAGAAGCACCGGAAAGGCGAAGCCGAGAAGCTTTGGGAGAATGCTGCCTTCCGTGAAATCATTTGTCTTTTTCATATTTTTTCCTCCTGAAACTTAAAAAAGCCGGATAAAATACCGAACGATCCTCCGGCATCTTATCCAGCTTTGTAAATGCGTTTACAAGCCCTCCGATGAGCTGTAAATCAGTATAGCAGGGGAAAACACGATTGTCAACTGGCTACACATAAGCTCCTGATCAGATCTGCATCCCTGCAAGCTCATTACCCCCAATCGCTTTCTGCTTCATCCAGTTTTTTCACAAGTGTATCTTTGAGAACTGTAAAAGCTGGAATAAAACTGTCACGGATCAACAAAATCAGTTCATCGATTTCGTCTTCATTATATATATGAACAGAGACATTGCGCTTTTTTAACATGAGTAACCATGTTTCAGAATCATTGATAAATCCAATTTTATAACCAAGCTGCAAAATTTCACGTGGAGATCCAGTAGAAGCCTCTTCCACGCTATGTTTTCTCATAACTTCCTGCAATGCCTTCCATGCAAGCTCAAAAGTGAGATTAAATTGTCCAACGATCCCTGTCCGGTATATATCATCTGTTTCTGCCATCTTAAAATCCGCATCCGCTAATACAGCCAGACAATTAGCGAAGTTATCAAGCTTTTTCATAGATTACAACACCATCCTTTTCTATCTCTTTTTTTAACTCAGCCGAAATTGATGCATCCGCCTGCACGATATCGAACATCAGGAGAGAATGTGTTTTTTCCCTGACATCCCAGTAAAAACTGTCAAAATCTCCACCGTATACAGCGATATCGATGTCACTTCTTTCTGTATTTGTCCCCCGCGCGCGAGAACCGAACAGTACGATTTTATTAATGGAATTCTTCTGCGCAAAAGAAGAAAGTTCTCTCAAGATTCGGTCCGGCAAATTGTATTTCATATTTAGTACTGTCCCTCCTTTCCATCAAAAAGTATGTTAGGCGTTTGCGAAACGCCAAAAGCCGCATAAATACGGCATT
>CAVIYT010000274.1:0-2470 GCA_963646925.1 Paludibacteraceae bacterium | reverse complement strand
GGGTACAGCGGAAAAGAGAGCCTAATGGAGAATCATTAGGTTGTCTTTTCTGCTGTAATGGATCTCTTGCAAAGCGTCACAGATCAAAACAGAGACAGGAGGAACTGTATAAATTGAGAGACACCTTTATTTTCTTACGTCCGAGAAAAATCAAAAGACGAAACCATCTGAATTGGCGGATATGGAGCCGCGATATATGAAAAAGCATTTTAGCACAATTTTGCTGATTTTGACTTTCTTTGCAGGTTTGGCTCTGCTGCTTTATCCGACTCTGAGCGATTATGTTAACTCACTTCATCAATCCAAAGCAATCTCTGCATACGCAGAAAGTGTAGAGAATATGGACGCAGAAAAGTATGAAGCGATTCTTGCGGCAGCTAAGCAATATAATGCTGTTCTTGCACAAAGCCCGCAAAGCTATGAACGAACAGACGAGGAACAGGAGCAGTATTCGCAACTCCTCAATGTGGACAGGAATGGTGTGATGGGTTATATTGAAATTCCCGCCATTAACGTTTCACTTCCAATCTATCATGGAACTTCCGACCGTGTGCTGAATTCTTCGATTGGACATCTTGATTGGACATCTCTTCCGGTTGGCGGGGAGAGTACGCACTGCGTTTTATCCGGTCATAGAGGTTTGCCGAGCGCTAAATTGTTTACCAACCTGGATAAGCTTGTGGTTGGAGATACCTTCCTTCTCAGAACGCTGGACGAAGTTCTGACCTATGAGGTAGACCAGATCCTGATTGTGGAGCCAGATGATACCGAGGCGCTTCAAATCGTTCCCGGGGAGGACTACTGTACGCTTGTGACCTGTACACCTTACGGTATCAATACCCATCGGCTTCTGGTTCGGGGACATCGAATTGAGAATGTTGAGGAAGCCATTACTGTCCGTGTGACATCGGATGCTATCCAGATTGAACCGGTCATTGTCGCCCCGATGATTGCTGCCCCAATCCTGTTGATTTTGTTGATGACCGTGTTCCTGTCGGGAAATAAAAAGAAATCCTCCGGAGGTAATGAAGATGAGAGAACTACGTGATCGTATTCTGCCGCTGTTGCTCAGTATGCTCTGCGTACTGACACTGCTTCCAACAAAGGCTTTTGCGGCGGGAGCCATTGATTTGAATCAAAATGTAACGCTTGCCATTCGCTATACGCACAATGAAAAACCCATATCCGGTGTTCAGTTTAACCTCTACTATGTGGCAGACGTAAACGAATATGCGGAATTTTCCCTTGTTGGTGACTTCGAGGACTATCCGGTCCAAGTAAACGGCCTGACGACAGATGGTTGGAAGACGCTGGCAGAGACGCTGAAGGGCTATGCAGAGCAGGATAAGCTCAAGGCACTGGATAGCGGCAAAACGGATGATAACGGAACGCTGTCTTTTCCGAATGACCAGGTGAGCCTAAAACCGGGGCTTTATCTGGTCGTAGGTAAGATGCTGACCAAAGACGGCTATAGCTATAAGACAGAGCCGTTCCTTGTTTCCCTGCCCAATCTGGACAGTGATGCAAATACATGGAGCTATGATGTAACCGTCGAACCCAAACACACCCGCGAGGAGCTTCCACCCAGCCCGTCAGATGATACCGTAAGCCGCAAAGTTCTGAAAGTCTGGAAGGATGATGTAGAGAAGCTCCGCCCACAGGAAGTCATCATTCAGCTTTTGAAGGACGGCGAGGTCTACGATACCGTGACGCTGAACGAAAAGAACGACTGGTGTCACACTTGGGACGAACTGCCGAAATACAACAAGGATGGCTCCAAGGTGGAATGGGCGGTCACAGAAAAAGCGGTGGACGATTACACGGTGCTCATAGAGAAAAACGGCATTACCTTTACGGTGACGAATACCTACACTACGACAACAACGGACGATACTGTAAAGCGTGTTGTAACAAAGGTGTGGGACGATAAGGGGTATGAGAGCACCCGTCCAAAGTCCGTGCAGGTGACGCTGCTGCAAAACGGTGTAGCTTATGATTCCGTGATCCTTAACGAGGCGAATGGCTGGCTGTACACATGGGAGAAGCTGCCGAAATATGGTGTGGACGGGAAGGAATATAACTGGAGCATTCAGGAAACCGCTGTTTCTGGGTATGTATCCAGTGTGAAGCAGAACGGCTGCACCTTTGTTCTGACGAATACGCTGGATAAGCAGAAGCTGCCGCAGACTGGTGTCCTGTGGTGGCCGGTGCCACTGCTTGCCGTTGGAGGTATGGCGTTCCTGATTGTAGGGGCTCTGAGCAGAAAGAAAAAAGAACATGAGTAAGCGTGGAAAAATTTGCACAGGAATCGGGCTGCTGCTTCTGGCAGCGGCCCTTTTTCTTACAATGTACAATATCTGGAGCGATGCGAAAGCGAGGGTCTCGGCTAATACGGTTTTGGAGCAACTCACGCCAGAGCTTGAAGATGCGGAAGAATGGGATGTCAGTCTGCCTGTCATCCCCTCTGGCG
>CAVIYT010000273.1:0-2490 GCA_963646925.1 Paludibacteraceae bacterium | reverse complement strand
AGGGGCGAGAAGATCACCTCCCACTTGGTTCTTCTTCTCACAAAGATCATCCTGATCCTGGTCTTATTTGCGGCGGTGCTTGGAATCAGCTTCGGCTACGGAATCTTCAAGGGCGTTATCGACGCGGCCCCGGAGATCGACGTGGCGAGCATCGAGCCAAGCGGTTATGCCACCATGGTCTATGACAGCAAGGGAAACCTCACGGAGACGCTCGTAAAATCCGGAGCGAACCGTCTTGAGGCATCCTACGAGGAACTTCCCCAGTGCCTGATCGACGCCTTCGTTGCGATCGAGGATTCCAGGTTCTGGTCCCACAAAGGCGTGGACGTCCGTTCCATGTTCCGTGCGGCTTTCGGAATCATCACAGGAGACTCCAGCGCCGGCGGCGGAAGTACTCTAACCCAGCAGCTCATCAAAAACAACATCTTTGAAGGCGGAAATGAGGACACCTTCGGGGAAAAGCTTGAGCGAAAGATCCAGGAGCAGTATCTGGCGATCCAGTTAGAGAAGATCATGGACAAAAAGATCATCCTCAAAAACTACTTAAACACCATCAACCTCGGCAACAACACCCTGGGCGTAAAGGCGGCGGCTCTCCGCTACTTTGATAAGGATGTTTCGGACCTTACACTCTCCGAAGCGACCGTCATCGCCGGAATCACCCAGAACCCGTCGAGATTCAACCCGCTCTCCGAGAACGGAAGAAAGCGCAACGAAGAAAAGCGCCGCGTTATTCTCCAGTACATGTACGAGCAGGGAAAGATCACAAAGGAGGAGCAGGAAGAGGCTCTCGCCGATGACGTATACTCCCGGATCAAAAACGTGGATATCGTCACGAAGGAGACCCAGACGCCTTACTCCTACTTTACGGACGAGCTGATCGATCAGGTATTAAAAGCCCTGCAGGATAAGAAAGGCTACACGGAGACACAGGCCTACAATCTCCTCTTCTCCGGCGGTCTTGAGATCCACACTACCCAGGACCCGGATATCCAGTCCGTGGTGGACGAAGAGATCAGCAAACCGGAAAACTACGACGTGGTCTACTACTCCATTGATTACCGTCTGTCGATCCAGCATGCGGACCAGACAACGACGAACTATTCCGATGAGACATTGACAACATATTTCCGAAAGGAACTTGGACAGTCAGGCTTTGACGGTCTGTTCTCCTCCAAGGAAAAAGCGGATGAGGCGATTGAAAAATACCGGACAGCGATGACAAAAGAGGGCGATACGATCCTCGGCGAATCCGTCCACTATATTCTCCAGCCTCAGGCGTCCTTCGTCCTCATCGACCAGTCCAACGGCTATGTAAAAGCCTTAAGCGGCGGCCGCGGACAGAAGGAAGTGAGCCGTTCCTTAAACCGTGCCACAAACACCCTGCGCCAGCCGGGTTCCACCTTCAAGGTCATCACATCCTTCGCCCCGGCGATCGATACCTGCGGCGCTACCCTGGGAAGCGTCTACTATGACGGTCCGTACACTATGGGCACAAAGACCTTCCGGAACTGGTACAGCAGCAAGGGCTACATGGGCTACAGTACGATCCGTGACGGTATCGTCTATTCCATGAACATCGTTGCCGTCCGCTGTATGATCGAGACCGTGACCCCGCAGCTGGGCGTGGAATACGCGAGAAACCTCGGCATTACTTCCCTGACAGACACGGACTATAACGCCTCCACCGCTCTCGGCGGTATCACAAAGGGCGTATCGAACCTGGAACTGACCGATGCTTTCGCGACGATCGCAAACGGCGGTATCTACACGAAGCCGGTCTTCTTTACCCAGATCCTTGACCACAACGGAAAAGTCCTTCTGGAGAATGAACCGGAGACGAAACGTGTCCTCAAGGACTCCACCGCGTTCCTTCTCACTGACGCCATGTCCCAGTCCATGGAGAGCAGCCGTATGTACGCGTCCTCCGGAATCAGCTTAAATTCCACGAGTGCCGTGGCGAATATTCCGGGGATGTCAAATGCCGGTAAGTCCGGTACCACAACAAACAACAACGATATCTGGTTCGTAGGATTCACCCCGTACTACACGGCGGGAATCTGGTCCGGATGCGACGACAACCAGAAGATCTCC
The DNA here is from genome assembly GCA_963646925.1 of Paludibacteraceae bacterium. GTDB lineage: Bacteria > Bacillota > Clostridia > Lachnospirales > Lachnospiraceae > Pilosibacter. The sequence goes on along the minus strand of CAVIYT010000273.1, from coordinate 396 downwards.
GCCATCGGAAGCAGCACTTCCTACCACAAGAAGATCTGGAAAGCGATTATGACGAAAGTCCACGAGGGACTCCCGGACACCGGCTTCCCGGTTCCGTCCTCCGTCACGACCGCCCAGATCTGCCGGAAATCCGGTAAACTCGCGATCCCTGGTGTCTGCGAGAATGATCCGAGAGGAAGTGCCGTTTACACTGAGTACTTCGCGAAGGGAACTGTCCCTACAGAGGTCTGCGACCATCACGTTCAGCTGACGGTGTGCAGCGAGTCCGGCGGACTTCCGACAGAGTTCTGTCCGGAAAGTGAGCGCGTCACAAGAACATTTATGGTGATCCCGGAAGGCGAATCCGGCGGAACCGATGATTCCAAGTACCGTTCTCCGGGACCGTGTACCGTCCAC
>CAVIYT010000272.1:0-2531 GCA_963646925.1 Paludibacteraceae bacterium | reverse complement strand
GCGAAAAACTGTCCCGTCCTCACAGAGCAGCGCCGCTCCCACGGCGAATCCGGAATACGGACAGTAGGACTGTTTTCTTGCCTCTAAAGCTTCATTTATCAGTTCTTTATTTCCCATGATTTTCCTCCCTTCCGGTTTGAAAATCCGAATAGTTTTTCTTCTTTAAACATACCATAAACCCGGAACAATGTCAAAACTCTTACTGCCTGCTTAACTTTCTAACGCCTTCCTTACATTTCGATAAAATTTTGGCAAAGGGGTTGAAACCCCTATTTTAAAGTGCTATAATTTGGCAACGCAAGGGAAATATGACAAAAATATTACAAAGCAGGATCTAAAATAGAATGTGCCTTGGCACATTCTTGCGCCGAGCGCGGTCGCTTGCGACAACCTACATTTTAGCGCGAGTGTGCATCATAGGCACGCAGTGCCTTTTGATTAACAGGAAGTTCTATCAGAATTTCCTGTTAATTGAAACAGCCTGTTCAGAAAGTAAAGGAGGTCATCCTTTTGAAAAAACTGATAAGAAAATACGGACATGTATGGATGTTATCCTATGCATTCATCTACCTGCCCTGGTTCGCGAAACTTCAGAAAAATGTAAGTAAACCATACCACGTAATGCACACGGCACTCGATGACATGATCCCATTTGAGGAGATTTTTATTGTACCTTATCTGATGTGGTTCTTATATGTGGCAGCGACGATCGCGTTCTTCTTTTTTAAGAACCGCGATGATTATTACAGGCTCTGCACCTTCCTCTTCACAGGAATGACGATCAGTCTTCTCGTCTGCACCCTGTTCCCGAACGGAACCGACTTCCGTCCGGCGATCGATCCGGATAAGAATATCTTCTGTTATCTGGTATCGAGACTCTGGAGGATTGATCCATGCATCAATGTTTTCCCGAGTATCCACGTTTACAACTCCGTGGGTGTCCATATTGCGGTCTGCCACAGCGAAGAATTAAAGAAACATCCGATGATCGTCCGGGCTTCCGGCGTTCTGATGGTTCTGATCTGCCTGGCAACGATGTTCTTAAAACAGCACTCCGTGATCGATGTTGTGGGTGCGCTTCTCATGGCATCCGTTATCTATCCGATCGCTTACGCGCCGGAGGCGGAGAAGAAGAAAAAGTACGAGACGAGTTTCTAAATTTAGCAGCTGTCCCAAAAATAACGTCAGCAAAAAAGCAGGATGGTTTTACAACTGTCCTGCTTTTTTGCTGGCGTTTTCTTCTGGCCTGCATCGTTTTTCTTAAAAAACAGCCGTTCTCCTCGCCCGACATACACCAGACCAAAAGAACAGCTGTCTTCATTTCTTTTATTTATTACTTTCTATATCCTGTCGTGAAATCCACCACATTCCGGTACGGCGTTCCATTCGCCCAGGCCGCGAGGTTTTCTCCCGCGATCCTCACGATCCGCTCAAATGTCTCGGCGAGATAGAAATTTCCTGCCACATGAGGTGTGATCACGAGATTCTCAAGATCCCATAACGGACTCTCCGCCGGAAGCGGTTCCGGTTCTGTCACATCGAGACCGCAGCCACCGAGATATCCCTCTTTTAAGACCTTGTAAAGGCCATCCGGGTCGATGGCGTTTCCGCGGCCCACATTGATGAGGTACGCGCCCTTTTTCATGAGGCGGAGTCTTCTCTCATCCATGATGTGGTTCGTGGCGCTTCCGCCCGGAAGAACCATGGCAACGATGTCTGCCCGGCCTAAAAGCCCGTCAAGATCATCCATGGTATGCTGCTCATCCAGGTAATCCGGCTTATTCCGGTTCGTGCGGCGCACACCGATCACATGGGCACCTAAGGCATGGACTTTTCTCGCGTAGTCCCCGCCGATATCACCGAGACCCAGGACGAGGATCGTGGAACCTTCCACGGAAATGATATTTCCCATGGACTGCCACACATGTTTTACCTGGTTCGCGTGATACTGGTTTAAACGCCGGATCAGGTCAAAGGTCAGTCCCAGCATATGTTCGGAGACTGCAAGTCCATAGGCGCCTGTAGCGTTCGCGAGGACCGCTCCTTCCGGCATCACACCACCTTTGATATAGAGATCCGCACCTGCGGAATTTAACTGGAACAATTCCAGGTTCTTCGCGCCGGAGATCAGGGACGGATCCACGTTTCCGATGATCACGTTCGCCTGCTCCACATCCTCTTTTGTGACCTCTTTGCCGTCCACATAGCGGACACAGCAGTTTTTGTCACCGGAAGCAGCCTTTTCTTCAAGGAACTTTTTGTGATCCTCGTTTACCGGGATCACCACCAGAATGTTCTTCTCTAGATCCGCCATGTATAATCCTCCCCGATCGGTCTTGTCGCTTCTTTTAACCACTCGTTCTCTTCCTCGGTCATATACGGTGAAAGCTTCTCATAAACTTCCTTATGGTATGCATTCAGTCTTCTCACATCGGACGGCTCCATCACGGAAATATCCACCGCGTCCAGGTCAATCGGCGCAAATGTCATGTTCTCAAAGCACATGAACTGACCGTACTCGTTCTTCTCAG
>CAVIYT010000271.1:0-2605 GCA_963646925.1 Paludibacteraceae bacterium | reverse complement strand
GCGTTAGAAAGTTAAGCAGGCGGTAAGAGTTTTGACATTGTTTCGGGTTTATGGTATGTTAAAGGAAGAAAAACTATTCGGATTTCCGAACCGGAATGGAGGAAAATCATGGAAAATAAAGAGCTTGTAATGGAAGCGTTGGAGGCAAGAAAAAAGTCCTGCTGCCCGTATTCCGGCTTTGCCGTGGGAGCGGCGCTGCTCTGTGAGGACGGGACAGTTTTCAGGGGCTGCAATATCGAAAACGCAGCCTATTCCGCTACAAACTGCGCGGAGCGGACGGCAGTCTTTAAGGCAGTCAGCGAGGGAAATATGAAGTTCCGGGCCATTGCCATCGTTGGAGGTCCAAAGGAAAGAGCGCCGGAAGACTTCTGCGTGCCCTGCGGTGTCTGCCGCCAGGTGCTGGCGGAGTTCTGTGACCCGGAGACATTTAAAATTATCCTTATGAATGGAGACGGGGAGATCCGGGAATACCTTCTGAAGGAACTTTTGCCGTTAGGATTCACAGGAAAGGCATTGGAGAAAAACAAATAGCGGATCCACCTGTAAATTGAGGATCAAAACAGTCTGACTATGAATGCAGGTCAGTGCGAGAATGCCTTTTGCTGAGAATAGAAGGATGATCGGAAAGGAAAGATCAAAAAATGACATACAGAGATATATTAAAGAAAGTAGACCATACATTATTAAAACAGTCCGCTACCTGGGAACAGATCAGGGAGATCTGCGACGATGCGGTAAAATTCGGAACCGCATCCGTCTGCATCCCGCCGTCCTTCGTAAAGCAGGCCGCGGAATACCTCGGTAACAGAATGCCAGTCTGTACCGTCATCGGCTTCCCGAACGGGTACAATACGACGGCGGTCAAGGTGTTCGAGACGGAAGAGGCCTTGAAAGAGGGCGCAAAAGAGATCGACATGGTGATCAACATCGGCTGGGTGAAGATGGGACAGTACGATAAGATCCTTGCGGAGATCAATGAGTTAAAGAAAGCCTGCGGGGACCATATTTTAAAGGTCATCATCGAGACATGTCTCCTGACGGAGAAAGAGAAGATCAAAATGTGCGAGACCGTATCCGCCTCTGATGCGGATTTTATCAAGACCTCCACTGGATTTTCCACCGCGGGGGCGACAAAGCCGGATGTGGCGCTTATGAAGACCCACATGGCTGCCGGAAAGAAGATCAAGGCAGCGGGAGGGATCACGGACTTCAACGACGCGAAAGAGTTCGTCCTTCTCGGGGCAGACCGCCTCGGAACGAGCCGCCTGGCAGACCAGGCGAAAAAGAAAGGAGTAGATTTAGATGCCGAAATATAATCGGATTTTTACAATTGTGATCGATTCCCTCGGAACAGGCGTGATGCCGGATTCTGAGAAATTTGGAGATGTTGGCGTAGACACCTTGGGACATATCGCGGAACATAGGAACGAGTTTCATATCCCGAATCTTCAGAAACTTGGAATCGCGAACCTGCGGCCCTTAAAGGGCGTGGATCCGGTGGAAGAGCCGACAGGCCGCTTCACGAAATTCTCCGAGGCCAGCAACGGCAAGGACACCATGACCGGCCACTGGGAGATGATGGGGATCTACACAACGAAGCCGTTTAAGACATTCACGGATCACGGTTTCCCGAAGGAGCTGATCGATGAGCTGGAAAAACGCACGGGACACAAAGTAATAGGAAATAAGAGCGCCAGCGGAACCGCGATCTTAGACGAACTCGGCGAGGAAGAGATCGCCACGGGTCACATGATCGTCTACACCTCCGCGGATTCTGTTCTCCAGATCTGCGGCAACGAGGAGACCTTTGGCCTTGACGAGCTGTACCGCTGCTGTGAGATCGCGAGAGAGATCACGATGAAGGAAGAGTGGCGCGTGGGTCGCGTCATTGCGAGACCATATATCGGAAAGAAAAAGGGAGAGTTCGTCCGCACAAGCAACCGTCATGACTACGCGTTAAAACCTACGGGGACAACGGCTTTGGATATCTTGAAGGACAACGGATACGATGTGATCTCTGTTGGAAAGATACGGGATATCTTTGACGGCCAGGGCATCACGGAGGCATTCCGCTCCAAGAGTTCCGTCCATGGAATGGAACAGACGATCGAGATCTGCAAAGACAAGGATTTCAGGGGACTCTGCTTTGTGAATCTCGTGGATTTCGATGCCCTCTGGGGCCACAGGAGAAATCCGGTGGGATACGGGGAAGAGCTGGAGCGCTTCGATGTGAAGTTGGGTGAGCTGCTTGAAGATCTGCGGGATGACGATCTCTTAATGATCACAGCAGACCACGGAAATGATCCGACCTACACGGGAACAGACCATACGAGAGAGAAAGTTCCATTTATCGCTTACTCACCATCTATGAAGGAAAAGGGCATGTTCGAAGAGCAGAAGACCTTCGCTGTCATTGGTGCGACAGTGCTTGATAACTTTGGGCTTAAGAAAGCGGAGAACATGATCGGGGAATCAATTTTAAAAGAAGTAGAATAATCAAAAATTGCCCGAGGACGGCACGAAATGATTAGTTAATGAAAATATGTAAAACGGAATGAAAAAGGAAGATCCGTATCCCTGGTAGTCAGGCAGTGTGGATCTTCCT
>CAVIYT010000270.1:0-2693 GCA_963646925.1 Paludibacteraceae bacterium | reverse complement strand
GCCTGATTGATCACCGGGTGCTTGTACCCATGGATCACACTCCACCAGGACGAGACCGAATCGATCATCTTCTGATCTTTCGTATAAAGATATACCCCGTTCGCGTCCACGATCTCATAGGGCGCCTTCATTGTTTTTAACTGTTCATATGGATACCAGATCATAGTTTTCTTCTCCTTCATCTTAACATGGACTCCCCAGCCCTTTCCTGCCCCGCTGCTGCGGACTGGATTCCGGGGAGTACGTCCGTGCTTATCGTTTTCTATATAATCCTGATATATTCACGCTCATTTTCCCGCAGGCTCATACAACGCCTTCAGGGTCTCCACATCCATGGAAAGCTCCGTGTCACCGTCCGCCACACAGGCAACCACCGGGACTCCCGTATAATATTCGCACATTTTCCGGTTGTCTTCATGGAGCATGTCTCCCTGTCTGTAATGATTCAAAATGATTCCCTTCAACGGGATTCCCTGTTCTTTGAGGTAATACGCAGTCAGCGCTACACCGTTGATCGTTCCGAGTCCTGCGTCTGCGATCATCAGACAGCCAAGTCCGCAGGCCTTGACTACCTCCGGCAGCCGGATATCCGCCTCATCGAAACAGAGCGGACAGAGAATTCCCCCGCTTCCCTCCATCGTCACATACTCATACTCTTCACAGACTTTGCGGAATCCTTTCAGCACCGTTCCCATCTGAACCGGATTTCCCTCGATCCGGGATGCCAGATGCGGCGAGACGGCCGTCTCATAGACATATGGGCACATCTCTTCCAACGGCTGGCGGGTCCCGGACATGCTTTTCACCTGCAGCGCATCCCCAGGGATCAGGCTGCCGTCCTCACGCCTTTCATTTCCGCTCATCGCCGCCTTATAGTAGGCCGCGTCCGCACCGCTCTCCCGCAGCTTTTTTACGATCAGCCCCGTCACATACGTCTTCCCGACATCGGTTCCTGTTCCTGTAATAAAAATATTTCTGCTCATTTTTTATCCAAGTCTCCCCTCTCTGATCATCGGGATCATGCGTTTTCCGATGGCTGCTGCCAGAATACACAGAGCAATGTCTCCCGGAACCGCCAGCAAAAAGCAGTATAAAAATAGCGGCCAGAGTCCGATGGGCGTGTTTATCACAAAATTGCTGATCACATAATAGTAGACCATTCCAAATGCGTACACGATAAAAAGTCCGATGAAATTCGCCGCCAGAAGACGTCTGTGCCCCGGATGGCTCTTCTCATTTGCGATCCGCCCAGTCACATAGGCTGCCGCCGCGAATCCGATGATGTAGCCAAAACTCGGCTGAAAAACATAGCCCGGTCCACCGCCCTGGGTGAAGATCGGAAGTCCCACAAGCCCCAGCACAATATAGACCACAACCGCCAACGCCCCATTCACAGGACCGAGAAGCAGTCCTGCCAGCATGGTAAACAGAAACTGAAGGGTAAACGGAACTACCGGAACCGGAACCTTGATAAATGCCCCCACTGCGATCAACGCGACAAACATTGCGCACAGCACAAGGTCTTTTGTTTTCATACGCTTCAAAATTATTTCCTCCTAAAATTTCCGGGGCGTTCCTGAAGTCTGAAACATTCCCCTTTTTCCTGTACATGCACATCATCCATTCATACCTTCTGGGGCAGCATCCACTGTCCTCAGTTCCCGGGTGGTATTACAAAAATGAACTGAGTAGGAATATATCATAGAATTTTTATATTGTCAACCTATTATATTTATATGGTTAACAATTATCAATTTACAAAACCATACTCAAATTCATATTCTTATACCGGGCACATGCTGCTTGCGGCATCCTGTATTTTCACGCCAATGCACGAGCGCCTACCGAACCGGATGCCGACAATTTCTTCCGAATGCACGACACTAAAACTGAATGCGCCTTGGCACATTCTCGCGCCGAGCGCGGTCGCTTGCGACAATCTACATCTTCGCGCGAGTGCGCATCATTGGCACGTTAGTGCCTTTTTGTGTAATAGGGAATTCCTCGGAATTTTCTATTACACAAAAAAACACCGAATAAACACGATCGTCTATTCGGTGTCTCTCATCAGTATTGCGATTTACTTGCCCCACTCAAACGCGATTCTCGGTGTTCCGTCCGGAACATAGATGATTCCGCATCTCTCAAAGCCCTGTTTTTCCAGGGCTTTCTGCATGACCTTGTTATTTTCGTGGGTGTCGATCCGGATGTGGGATATATTTGATCTGGCGAAGGTCATGATCCGGCCGAGGATGTTGTGGACGGTGCCGTCGCTCGCGACGCGGTGGACAGCGGCGTATGGAGTGTCAGACTTCCAGGCGCCCTGCTCGATCACAGCGTAGCATGGATCAGCGCCGATGATGAAGGCGAAGGCAGCGTGGATCGTTCCATTTTCTTCCAGGACATATAAGTTTCCAGCCTCGATGTCCCCCGGAAGCAGGCGCTCCGGGGCGTCCTCGCCGTCCCACTGGCTGAAATTTCCGTGATTGCGCATGAACTGGCGGGCAGCGGCGTAGATCTCGTGGATCCGCGGGAGGTCGGCTGCGGACGCTTTTCTTATTGTGAAGTTGTCTTCTGTCATAGATGTTCTCCTCTTTTATGGTTAAACTGATTAGGCGTTTGCGAAACGCCAAAAAGCCGCATAAATACGGCATTTTTTCTTGTAAAAAATAAAATATCTCCTCAAGGTTTTG
>CAVIYT010000269.1:0-2760 GCA_963646925.1 Paludibacteraceae bacterium | reverse complement strand
AAGATTGCCGAAATTGACCGGCAGATGCAGGATATGTACCGGCGCATCAAGGCCGCGGAGGATTGTATAGATATTCCTGATGGGGACGGGTACACGCAGCATCCTGAATGAAGAAAGCACTCCGACTTCATCGAGCAAAACGATGGACCGGAGTGCTTTTTTGGCATTGACCGGTTACTTCTATGTTTCGCAAGCTGTTTCCAGACTTACTCAGACGGAACGATGTTATTGTGAAATAAGGCTTTCGTTCAAAAGAAAGTCCTCTACACCAACGTATTGTATGCCGTACTCGTCCCTCCAAGGCTTAATGTAGTCCATTACGACCACAATTTTCTTAAAGGAATCCGGGATGCGATCTCCTGCTCCCTCTTGTCCGGGTCGTCGATGGAGAGCGCCGACTGGATATAGTAGCGTTCGTCTCCCCGGTTGACCACAAAGTCAACCTCCAACTGCTTGCGGGCATTCTTTCCGGCTTCTGTTCTGATGTTCTGCTCAATGACACCAACATCCACATCAAAGCCCCTGCGGATGAGATCATTGTAGAGAACATTCTCCATCAGATGCGTTTCTTCCAGCTGCCTGAATCCCAGTCGCGCATTTCTTAAGCCTACATCGGAATAGTAGTACTTGACAGGAGTCTTGATATACTTCCGTCCCTTCACATCGTACCGCTCTGCTCTCTGGAGAAGAAACGTTTCCTTGAAGTATCCGATATAGGTATCGATGGTGTCAGGGGCGATCCTGATATGCCGTTCGCTCTCAAAGGTGTTTGATAGCTTGCTCGGATTGGTCAGCGAACCTATGCCAGACGCAAGTATATTCAGGAGAATCTCCAGCACCTCCGCATCGTTTTTTATCTGATGTCGCTCCAGCACATCCTTGATGTAGGTTCGTCTGAACAGGTCGCGCAGATAGCGGCTTTTCTCCTCGTGCGACTCGGTCAGCCACACAAGCGGCATGCCACCATAGGTGTAGTAATCGCGCCACACCCCGCGCTTGTCGCCTTCATAATTCTCATACACCTCCGCAAAGGAAAGCGGATTGACGCGGATCTCGTCCCCGCGGTCACGGAACTGTGTCAGGATATCCGATGAGAGCATCTTTGAATTACTGCCGGTCACATAGATATCCACATTCGGAAGCTTCATCCAGCCCAGTACCACATCAATGAAGTTCAGCTTTTCGTTCGGATCAGCCACATAGGGATTCTGCATCTCAGTTACAAACTGAATGTCATCAATAAATACATGTTACTCCTAAATTTATTGGTAAAGATCATCCAGCGTCAGCAGTGTAGCTTCACCTCTTTCGCTGGCTTCCAGCAGAGCCGGGGTAAATCCGCCTTTTGAGAAGATAAAGTAGTGGAACACCCCATCTTTACGGAACACGGAAGCATACTTTTGGATCAGCTCCAGTTCATCCATGCCGATTTTTTCATTCCGGTACTTACAAGAACCTATCAAATATTCGTTGCCTTCCACCGGTGTTCCGACAATATCGATCTGAACCTCTTTTCTGGTTTTGGAATCTGTTCCCCACCACTGCCCAACTGTACTGAGCAGGATCGGCAGTTCCTCCGCATAACGACTTAGGTACTCCTGACACATTTTCTCAAAGACAAGGCCCATGTAATCAGGGTAGTATTTTTTCACCGTCTGTTCATAGACATGGTTCATCCGGCCAGCACTGATCACAGACATATTCCTCGGAACAAAGCGATACCAAAAACGGAAGAAGTTATCATCTATCGCATAGATAGTTTTTTTTCCCGGCTTTTCTGTAATCGGCGTTTCTTTTTTCAAAATGCCCAAATCCAACAGCACTTTCAGATATTTCGTGCAGACCCCGGATTCCAGTCCAACCTTGGTTGCAATCTCATTCAAGCGGGTGGCCCCGCCTGCGATAGCAGATATAACCGAATTATAGATTGCCGGTTCCCGCAATTCCTGTTTCAGAAGGTTCTCCGGTTCTTCAAAAAGATAACTGGAGGTACTGAACAGGTTCTCCAAAAGGGCCTCATCCAAATTATCCTCCACATCCAGTTTGTTGATATAGTGGGGGATGCCACCGGTCACTCCGTACAAAAGAGCCTGATCCTGCAGGGACAGATTCGGGTGAAACTGCGTCATTTCCCGATAAGTCAGTGCCTGGATTTTGAATTGCGCTGTCCGGCGTCCGTAGAGCGGACTTTCGTAGCCCAGTACCTGATACTCCATAAAGCTCATGGAGGAACCGCATAAAATCAGATAAAGCTGGCTGTCCTGCCATTGGTGGTCAATAATGTGCTGGAGACGGGAGGAAAAGGACTTTTCCGCTTTGGCAAGATACGGATATTCGTCAATTACAAAGACCAACCTTTGCCGCTTTGCCATCGCTGTGATCTCATCCAGTGCGTCCTCATAGCTCCGGTAAGTTGGTGCAACAGGACTATCCGGGCTTTTACAGGTATAAATTGCTTTGGACAGTGCTTCCAGATTTTCCTGTGATGAGGCACTTAACGCAGAAAAATACACTGTGGGTTTTCCCTTGCAAAACTCATTGATCAGTGCGGTTTTCCCTACACGGCGTCTGCCGTAGATAACAATACATTCAAAGCGGCCTTTTTCGTATCGCCGCTTCATCGCTTTTAATTCTTCTTCTCGACAATAAAACATGGTAATCACCATGCCGGTGCGGCACCGGCACAAATAGGAATGAAAACGGAAGCCGCAAAATTTCCCGTTTTCTTGTATAATGTGTTTGAGAGAGGCACACTACAAA
>CAVIYT010000268.1:0-2789 GCA_963646925.1 Paludibacteraceae bacterium | reverse complement strand
CGAGTACCCTTGGCAGGTGAACCACTTCGGAAAGATCGAACTGGAAGACGGCGAGATCATTGACGGAATGTATATTCAGGCTCATTATGCGCATCCATTTGGTGTGCAGTTCTCACAGAGAGCCTTTTTAAAGTGTCCGGACGGACTGGAAGCAGGAACTTATTACTTCACGATCAGCGGAAAATGGGGAGAAAATGTTCTTGACGGGGATATCGTAAGTTTTACCTTGACGCAGGATGTACCTGCAGGAGGACGTGTGGCAGGCTGCTTCCGTGCTCCAGACGTCGCAAAATCAACCTGGAAGATTTATAGCTATTCCGCAGATGGAAAGACTGTTCTGGAGACTGTGACTCCTGTTTTTGAGGCAGCAGGAACCGATCTGGGAACTATGAAACATAATACCAGGAATGAAAATCTTAATTCGGTTCAGGAAATGGCATACGGCTGGAACCGCTGGAAGACGTCAGCACTCCGCCAGTATCTTAACAGTGACGCAGCCGCAGGAGAATGGTGGACCGCACAGGATGAGTGGGATATCGCACCGGATCAGCTCAAAACAAAGCCGGGATTTCTGACTGGCGTTCCGGCGGATATGCTGGCTGTTATCAAAAAATCGAAGATTATTACCTATACAAATGCGGTTCAGGATGGGGGAGAGGCTGACATTACATATGATTTGTTCTTCATCCCATCCTTGGAAGAAATTCACGCACAGCCGCAGATCAAGGGCGAGGGAGACGTACATGAATACTGGAAACGTGCATCTCAGTCATCAGAGCCGTTAAAACAGTATGGAACCTATCCGCAGATGAGGACTTTTGCTGTTGAAAATCATACATTACCGCAGGACATTCGCCTGCGTTCAGCCAATCGTGGCCACGCGTGCAACACCTGGTACGTCGGCACGAGCGGCGGCGTCATCCTCAACGGCTACGCGTACTGGGCGAATCGCTGCAGCCCCGCTTGCAAAATCGGATAATCAGGCAATCCCGGGTGAACACCTTCACCCGGGAAAAGGAGAAAAATGGTAAGAGTAGAGGACAGAGGGGAAGGAAAATTTGATACGCTTACGAAAGCGCTACGACTTGCTTCCTATACTACAGATATAACCGATAATAAGAAAGTTTTCACGCCGGATCACGAGAAAACAACTGAGAAAATTGTGAATTTGGCGTGGAACATATACCATAGAGCGCGAATAGCAAATGATATCCGCGTAGAAAATGCGGACGATCTCATGGAACGGAGAAAGCTTCAGAATCAGGCGATTGCCGAATGTGATCAATTACTTACAGCTATTCAGATAGCTAAAAGAGTCTTCCATCTCCGCCTCAAGAGAGTTAAATTTTGGGGAGAAATGGTGGAAAAGGTAAAGAGCCATTTAAGAAAGTGGCGAGAATCAGATGCAGATCGCTTCCGAAAGAAGCGCTAAGCATAAGGATGTAGGCTGTTAAACCGCAGAACATTCGCCTGCGTTCAGCCAATCGTGGCAACGCGTGCAACACCTGGAACGTCAACACGAGCGGCAACGTCAACAACAACAACGCGTACTGGGCGAATCGCTGCAGCCCCGATTGGACACTTTAGAAGACTTAAAACCTTAGCATAGCGAGGATGATCGGAAATGGAGTGTGCAAGGAGCCGAAATCCTGGCCGTAAGGCCGAACAATACTGTGGTGATGCGGTCATCCTCTGGGATGGTACCGCTATCCACACCACGGATCACTGGGGAGAAAAATGAATACAGAAGATATAATAGGCTTCGATGCCCTATATGAGTCTATGAACAAGTGCATTAAGGGCGTCCTGTGGAAGGATAGTGTTGCTTTCTTTTATCATAACTGGATTAGGGAAACGATAAAGCTGGAAAAAGAACTCAAAACCGGTACTTATAAAGAACGGAAACCGAAGTTTTTCACGGTAACAGAACCTAAAACCAGAGAAATCATGAGCATTACATTTCGCGATCGAGTTTATCAGAGAAGTTTGAATGATGTGGCGTTATACCCAATACTGACAAAGAGCTGCATTTATGATAACCATGCTTGCCAGAAAGGAAAAGGCACTGATAAGGCAAGAGAACGATTTAGATGCTTCCTACAACGGCATTATCGAAAACACGGAACAAAAGGAGCAATCTTAAAATGTGATATCAAAGGATATTATCCGAACATGCGCCATGATGTCGTAAAAGAGACATTGAGAAAGCTGCTGGATCCGGAAGTCTATAAGATGACAGCAGATATTTTAGAGACTTTTCCGGGAGATGTAGGCTTTAATCCGGGCAGCCAGATTATCCAGATCATAGGAATTTCTATCTTAAATCGACCAGACCATTATATTAAGGAAGAAATGCGTATAAAAGGCTATGAGAGATACATGGATGATTTTCTATTGATCCACGAAGATCCTGCGTATTTGGAAGAGTGCCTTGATAAAATCAAAGCCTTGCTTAAAGAGTACCATATGGAGCTGAATATGGGAAAAACGGGGATATTTTCGTTGACTGAAGGCGTGAAATTCTTGGGCTTTTATTATAGGTTGACTGAGACGGGAAAAGTGATTATCACGATGGATCCGAAGAAAGTCAAGCATGAGAGAAGAAAACTGCGGAGAATGGTCGGCCTAGTAAAGAAAGGGCTGAAAACGCGTGAGAAGGTAGACGAGCACTATAAATCCTGGAAAGTACATGCGAGTTTTGGAAACTCTTTTAACATGTTGAAAAACATGGACAAGTTCTATGAAAGTTTATGGAGGGATGAAGATGAAGTACAAGAAAATGAGAACAT
>CAVIYT010000267.1:0-2824 GCA_963646925.1 Paludibacteraceae bacterium | reverse complement strand
TGGGCCGGGGCAAGATCATAAGGCACAGTCATTTTCTCCCGGATCTGCTTCTCGTAGACCGGCACACCGTCGCCTAAGAAGATCACGCGCTCTCCCATTCCGTTTAACTTCTCGATCAGCTCGCCCATGTCCATGGCATCCTGATCCATCACGGTCTCAAACGCTTTCTCAAAGCGGTAGATTCCCGTGTAGACCTGGTTTCTTCTCGCATCCATGATCGGGCAGATCAGCCCTGACGCGCCGAACAGGTTGTATGCCGTGGCATCCAGGGTCGGAACATGAATTAACGGCTTATTCAACGCCAGTCCAAGTCCCTTCGCCGTCGCGGATCCGATTCTCAGACCCGTAAAGGATCCCGGACCGCCGGATACCGCGATCGCGTCGATCGTATTTAAATCGATTCCAACAAGTTTTACCATCTCATCGATCATCGGCAGCAGAGTCTGCGAGTGGGTCATTTTGAAATCCACCGTATATTCTGCCATCGTGATCCCATCCTCATAGATGGCTGCCGATGCCACCAGTGAGGAACTTTCAATTCCTAAAATCCGCATCTATTTTTCCTCCACCGTGATCTTTCTGTAATCGAAGCCCTTTTCCAGGTTCTTCTCGATGGTGACGGTCTTCACATGTTCCGGCAGGATCTCCTCGATCATGTTGGACCACTCGATGAGCGTCACGCCTTCCCCGTAAAAGTAGTCTTCGTATCCGACCTCGTCCATCTCGCTGATGTCCCCGATCCGGTAGACGTCGAAATGGTACAGCGACATTCTCCCGCTGTCATACTGCTGGACGATCGTAAATGTGGGGCTGTTTACCGGCTCCGTGATCCCGAGTCCCTCGGCAAATCCTTTCGTAAAAACCGTTTTCCCGACGCCGAGATCGCCGTTTAAGCAGATCACCTCGCCCGGCTCTGCCTGTTCCCCAAGCATTTTTCCAAAGGCGAAGGTCTCCTCCGGTCCGTTTGTTTCCTTTATCATGCCTTTAATCCTTTCGTCTTCTTCGGCGGAAGATTCCGCTTGCAGAGATCGACAAACTCCTGTTTTTTTCCCTCAATTGTACGGAACGGCACAAGATAGCCGTGTGTCGGTCCGACCTTGATGATATACATGCCCGGGATCCGGACAATTTTCCAGACCTGATCCCATTTTAATTCTCCGGTCACGCCTGCCTGCTCGATCCCGATCTGCTCATCGGAAAAATCGAGGTTGATCGGTGTGGAGTATCCCGTGGTCTTCGCGCGGGCAGCCGCCTTCGTCCAGAGCATGATCGGCTGGACCACCACAAAGAGGATGATACAGCCCAAAAGCATGACTCTCTGCATCATCGCCACCGAGCTCCAGGCATATCCGAGAATTCCAATGACCAGGATCAGGAACACGAATGTAAAGATCCCGGCAAATCCCGAATACGCACTGTACATGGAGAAATCAAAGATGTCTCTCGCCGTCATTTTTACCTGAATTTTCATACAAGTTTTTCCTCTTCAAACGCCGTCCGGATCCGGTTCATGCAGTCCTCAATGACGCTGCGCGGGGAAGCGACGTTGATGCGCTCAAATCCGCGTCCTGCCTCACCGAAGATATATCCCTCATCCAGGGCGACCTTTGCTTTCTTCTGCATCAGTTCTTCCAGTTTTTTCTCATCCCGGTCAACGTATCCGTTGAAATCAAGCCATGCGAGGTAGGTTCCCTCGGCCTTTACGAGATGGGCTTTCGGAAGATATTTCTTTAAATATTCGTCGATAAACGCGAAGTTTCCGTCCAGATAGTCCTTCAACTGCTCCAGCCACTCCTCGCCCTCTGTGTAGGCCGCGATCATCGCCGTCATACCCAGAGAAGAAGCGTCGCCCATAGCCAGGCTGCCGCTTATATAATTTTTCCACTTTTTCTGGAGATCCTTATTGTGGATCACGATGTTGGATGTCTTCATTCCGGCCAGGTTGAAGGTCTTGCTCGGCGCTGTGCAGACAACGATCCGGTCCGCGTACTCCGGAGCCGCCTTCATGATCGGGGTGAATGTCACGCCGCGGCGGATCAGGTCGCAGTGGATCTCATCGCAGATGATCCATTTATCGTACTTTTTACAGATCTCCACGGTCTTTTTAAGCTCATCCTCTGTCCAGACACGTCCCGTCGGGTTGTGCGGGCTGCACACCACAAGGACCTTGTTCTTCGGGTCCGCCATCTTTTTGTCAAGATCCTCAAAGTCGATCCGGTAAGCACCGTTCTCATAGATCAGGGCATTGTCCACAGGGACGCGTTTGTTGCCATTTGCCATGTTCGTAAACGGATAGTAGATCGGGCGCTGAAGGACGATTCCGTCCCCAGGTTCCGTGAGAAGGTTGATGAGCGCCGCGTAGGCAGCCACAACGCCCGGGCAGAAGAACAGGTTCTCCCTGCTCTCCTCCCAGCCGTAACGCTTCTTCATCCATCCCGTCACTGCGTCCATACACTCGTCCGCCTCATACAGAGTGTAGCCGAAGATCTTCCGGTCGATGCGCTCATGGAGAGCCTTCAAGATCGGTTCCGCGCAGGCAAAATCCATATCTGCCACCCAGAGGGCGAGGGAATCCTTATCCGCTCCCTTTGGCAGGCACTCAACTTTTATCGCATGGGTTCCCTTTCGGTCGATCACTTCATCAAAATTGTATTTCATGATTGACTCCTCCATTTCTTCGGCGCGCCGGAATCACTTCCGTCTGACCTGTGTATTTATTTTTCATCCAATATCATAGATAAGGAAATTCTCTTCTTCGCCATATCAACCCCAAGAACCTTCACCTCAACGATGTCCCCAACGCTGACAGCCTCAAGCGGATGCT
>CAVIYT010000266.1:0-2847 GCA_963646925.1 Paludibacteraceae bacterium | reverse complement strand
ACGGTACGCACGGTGGTGTGAGAGGACGGCGGTTAGTCACCGCCTCCTACTCGATTGAATATTTAATTTAAATTGCTCAAAGACGGTCAGATCATGCTATCCAAAGATCCGGAACACCCCAATATAGGAAAGCACAACGCTCATCACAATAAAGCTGACAGCCGTAAGTAGCAGTTCATTGTAAAGTTTATCCTTATCAACAGACTCCGGCGCACAGCCAACGCAGATGTCGCCGCACGCGGAACGTCCTGTCCGTCGCCGGAAACACTGAAACCTTGTACTGATCGAAATCCGTGAGAAATGGAGCAATGTGCTTCACTTCCGGCATTTCTGAGTAATTATGTTTCAGGAAAAACGACTCCGGGGCAGTTTTATGGATGTAAAAAAATATACCCAATTTTTTGAATTTATGCTATACTAGCTCCATCAACTTGTAGTTTTACCGTGGTATAGCGATGTAGCGGATGGATCATGATCGCCGGAGGTATCCACGGAATCGAAAAGGTGGAAATTCTGATTCCATCACGGAATTTCCTGCAAGAAGGAGAACACACATGAAACTCGAAAATTACGAAGTGCATCTTCCGAGCTATTCCATCGGAAATGCCATCTATGATAAGATCGGACCGGTCTGCGAGTCTTACGGAAAGACGGTCCTGGTGATCGGAGGAAAGCTGGCGCTTGAGGCGGCTTATGAGAAGATCAAGGCGGCTGTGGATAAGACGAATCTCACGATCATCGGAAAAGAACTGTTCGGCGATGACTGTACCTACAAGAACGTGGAAGCGCTCCGGGCACTGCCGGTCTACCACGAGGCGGACATGGTCTTCGGTGTCGGCGGCGGAAAAGCGCTGGACACCGTAAAGTGTCTCTGCATCACGGACGATAAGCCAGTATTCACATTCCCGACCATCGCTTCCAACTGCGCCGCAACAACATCCGTCTCCATCATGTACAACGATGACGGAACATTCTTAAAGCCGCACTTCTTTATCCGCCCGGCGATGCACGCCTTCATCGACACGGAGATCATCGCGAAGGCCCCGGCGAGATATATGTGGGCGGGAATCGGCGATACATACGCGAAATATTATGAGGCGATGATCTCATCCAGGGACGAGCGCCTGGAACACTTCACGGCAATGGGCGTCGCGGTCAGCGAGATGTGCCTGAAACCGCTTCTCGAGTATGGCGTGAAAGCCTATGAGGATCATCAGAAAGGTCTCTGCACCTACGATGTGGAGCAGGTGGTTCTCGCCATCGTTGTCTCCACGGGTATCGCGTCCATCTTCCTCACAAAGGACTACACCCCGGACTACAACAGCGGACTTGCCCATGCGGTATTCTACGCCCTGACATCCTACCCGGTGATCGAGAAGCGCCACCTCCACGGCGAGGTCGTTGCCTTCGGCGTTCTTCTGGCTCTGCTCGTGGACGGACAGGAAGAGGAATTTGAGAAGATCTACAAATTCAACCGCAGGATCGGACTTCCGGTATCCCTGGAGGAGATCGAGATCACGGAGGATGAGTGGGAGGAGAGCATGAACCGGATCCCGGAGATGTCCGACATCGCCCACTATCCGTACAAGGTGACAAAAGAAATGTTAAAGGATGCCATGGACCGCTTAAAGGAACGGGCAGGAAAGGACGCCCATGTCACAGAAAAATAAGGCAGGTTCCATGATCTTAGGTGTCGCGTTCGTGTGGTTCACGACCCATTTCGGCGGCGGTTTCGCTTCCGGCGCGCAGATCTACAGCTACTATGTGCGCTACGGGATCTGGTGTCTGATCATGCCGGCGATCGCGATGCTTTACAATACGGTATTTTTCGCGTACTGTCTGCGGTTTGCGAGAAAACATGAGGTCTACGACTACAGATCTTATAACAATGCATTTTATGGAAAATTTTCACCGGTTTTTTCCAATCTGTTTGAGATCCTGTACCTCTGTGTGATGTGTGTGGCACCGGCGGTTGCCTTCGCGACGGGCGGCGCGACGCTGTCTGCGCTCACGGGACTTCCGTACCTGCTCTGCACGTTTGTGATCGGAGTGTTTATCTTTATCGTGGCAATCTTCGGAACGGATCTTGTCCGGAAAGTGGCGTCGGTGCTCTCCATCTGCATCATCGCGGGACTCCTGATCGTTTACATTCCAAACATCGCGGCGGGATTCGGCGCGATCAAGGAGACGGCAGCCGCAATGCAGGCGGAGCCGGTACCGTTCGGAAAAGCGTTGTACTCCGCATTCCTCTACGGAACGTTCCAGTTAGCGAATGTGGCGGTCTTCGTCCAGCACGCGAAGTCCTTTGAGAAGCCGGATGACGCGGTGAAGAGCATGGGAATCGGCTTTGTGGTGAACACGCTGATGATGACCATGGTGGTCTTGGGAATCATGACGGTCTGCGACAGCCCGGAGATGAAAAATCAGAGTGTCCCGACCTTATTCATGGTCCAGAACGGCGTTGGAAAGGCGTTTATGACACCGCTTATTTCGATCCTCATTATTCTCGGCGCAGTATCCACAGCGGTCAATATGGTGGCCGCGATGGTGAAGAGGATCTGCAGCGGAGTTGAAAAGATGAACGGAAGCAAAGTCGGAAAAAAGCCTGCTTTGGGCGGAAAATCTGCGGGAACATCGGGCGAAACTCCTATGAGAAAGATCTCCCGTCACGAGATCATCGCAGCCCTGATCTGCTGCATCGTAGATTTCGCCATCGCCCAGTTCGGTCTCCTGACCCTGATCCAGCGCGCTTACAGCGTCCTGGCCTACCTCGCGATCCCGGTGATTTTGGTGCCGTATCTGGTACATATGGCTGTGACCAGGTTTGATACGAAATAAATAGAAATT
>CAVIYT010000265.1:0-2864 GCA_963646925.1 Paludibacteraceae bacterium | reverse complement strand
GTATATTGAAAAAATGTTCTCCCTGCATCGAGGGAGAACATTTTTAACTGCATGATAATGCAAGCTAAACGGCTTAGTCAGCTTTGCCGACGGAACCGAATAACTCCATTTTTGTCTTTACGGTCTCTTTGATTGCTTCAGCGCCCGGAGCAAGAAGTTTTCTCGGGTCGAATCCCTTTCCTTCAAGGTCCTTGCCTGCTTCGATGTACTTTCTTGTAGCATCTGCGAACGCAAGCTGGCACTCGGTGTTAACGTTGATCTTCGCCACGCCGAGGGAGATTGCTTTCTTGATCATATCTTCCGGAATACCGGTACCGCCGTGGAGAACGAGCGGCATATCGCCTACAGCCTCTTTGACAGCTGCAAGTGTCTCAAAGCTTAAGCCTTTCCAGTTTGCCGGGTATTTTCCATGAATGTTGCCGATACCAGCTGCTAACATATCAACGCCGAGGTCAGCGATCATCTTACACTCGTTCGGATCTGCGCACTCGCCCATACCGATAACGCCGTCTTCCTCGCCGCCGATCGCGCCAACCTCTGCCTCGAGGGACATTCCCTTTTCACGGCAGATACGGATCAGTTCTTTTGTCTTCTCAACGTTCTCTTCGATCGGATAGTGAGAACCGTCGAACATGATGGAGGAGAATCCAGCATCGATACACTTTAAGCATCCCTCGTAGGTACCATGGTCTAAGTGAAGAGCTACCGGAACGGTGATCTTCATCTCTTCTAACATACCGTTTACCATACCTACTACGGTCTTAAAACCTGTCATATATTTTCCTGCGCCCTCTGAAACACCCAGGATAACCGGGGATCTCAGCTCTTCTGCTGTCTGCAGGATTGCTTTTGTCCACTCAAGGTTGTTGATGTTGAAATGTCCTACTGCGTACTTGCCGTCTCTTGCTTTTTCAAGCATTTCTTTCGCTGTTACTAACATATAGGCCTCCATTTGAATCGTTTATTTCGACAGAACAGCCTGTCCGCGGGATCTGCCATCTAATTCCATTTTTATGCGAAAAGACCGCAATCTATTCCTTTGGTGACTGTCGTCATGATAATTTTATTATAACCGATTTACCCTACTTTGAAAAGGTTTGTTTGACAGTTTCTTCCATTTCCTCCGGACGGCACTGACGGTTGTGAAGGATCTTCGCGTCGCGGATCTCCTCGATGGCCTGCGGGATCTTCACGCCGGAGATCTTCTCCATCTCGTCGATCAGGGCGAACTCGTCCGCTTCTTCCTTCTTTCCGAGAACTGCCTCCATAACGCTTCTGGAGAACTTGTATGGGCTTGCTGTGGACGCAATAACAGTCTTTGTCGTGTCGCCGTTCTTTGCCTTATACTGCTCGTAAACGGCTGCGGCAACGCCTGTGTGGGTGTCGATCAGGTATCCGGTATCATCGAATACTTTCTTGATCTCCTTTGCGTTCTCTTCCATATCCGCGTAGCCTGCGGAGAAGTCCTTCATGAATTCCTTCATGTCAGCGGTGATCTCATATTTTCCATTTGCGGAGAGCTGTTCCATCATCGCCTTCGTCTTTGCGGCATCTCTTCCGCAGCTTAAGTAGAGCAAGCGCTCTAAGTTGCTGGAGACGAGGATGTCCATGGACGGGGATGTGGTCAGGATAAACTCACGGTTCTTATCGTATGTTCCTGTCTGGAAGAAGTCGTACAGGACCTTATTGTCGTTGGACGCGCAGATCAGCTTGCCGAACGGAACGCCCATCTGTTTTGCGAAATATGCTGCCAGGATATTTCCGAAGTTTCCGGTCGGAACCACAACGTTGACTTTCTCGTCTTTTTCGATCTCACCGTTCGCGAGAAGCTTCGCGTAGGCATATACATAGTAAACGACCTGTGGAACGAGGCGGCCGATATTGATGGAGTTAGCGGAGGAAAGCTGGAATCCCATAGCGTCCAGTTCTTTCGCGAATTCTTTATCGCCGAAGATCTTCTTTACGCCTGTCTGGGCATCGTCAAAGTTTCCTTCGATTCCAACTACGGATGTGTTTGCGCCCTTCTGGGTCAGCATCTGGAGTTCCTGGACACGGCTTACACCGTTTTTCGGATAGAAGACGATGATTCTTGTTCCCGGAACATCTGCAAAGCCGGCCATGGCTGCCTTTCCGGTATCTCCGGATGTCGCGGTCAGGATCACGATCTCGTTCTTTGCGTGGTTCTTCTTAGCCGCTGTTGTCATAAGGTACGGCAGGATAGAAAGTGCCATATCCTTGAAGGCGATGGTCTTTCCGTGGAACAGTTCCAGGAAGTACATGCCGTCTGCTTTTGCGAGCGGCGCGATCTCCTCTGTGTCGAATTTCTCGTCATATGCGTGGGAAATGCAGTATTTCAGCTCTTCTTCCGTGTAGTCGGTCAGGAACTGCTTCATAACTGCGTATGCTGTCTCCTGATATGTCATTCCGGCAAGCTCGTCCATTGTCACATCCAGTGTCGGGATGCGCTCCGGAACGTAGAGACCGCCGTCATTTGCAAGTCCTTTTAACACCGCCTGGGACGCTGTCACGCCAGTCTCCCCGCCGCGGGTACTTCCATATAATAATTCTGCCATAGTTTTCCTTCCTCTCTCTTTAAACAGGTACAGTGGTAAACTTTAGGGCAAGTGTAGCATAAATTGAGGGCTGTTGCAAGATGAAATGTGCTTGAAAAACAGGAAGAACCCCCTCAGAGGTACCAACTCCGAGAGGGTCCATTTTTCAGGTTCAATGATATCTTAGTTCACAGCTTCAACCATTTTTACGCTGCCGCTGCTTTTTTCTTCTTCATCATCTGCAGTGCCGCAGAGAGACCTACAAGGACGATACCTACAAGGTCTGTCACGGTTCCCGGAATGATCAGGCAG
>CAVIYT010000264.1:0-3087 GCA_963646925.1 Paludibacteraceae bacterium | reverse complement strand
TTCTTTTCCAACGCAAGGAAGGAATGATATTATGGCAGAAGGTGTAAGAAAACGCGGGAAGACCTGGTCGTATTATTTCGACGGGGCAAAAATTGAAGGTGAACGCAATAAGATTGAAAAGGGTGGTTTCCGGACTCAGAAAGAAGCCCTCGCCGCCAGAACGGCGGCGATAGCGGAATACAATAACACAGGCCGGACGTTCTCTCCTAAGGAGATCAGCGTTTCTGACTACCTTGACTATTGGCTGGAGAACGCGATCAAGAAGAATATTGATCACGGATATTCCTATCAGACTTATCGGGATTATGAATCGAAGATCCGGATCCATTTAAAACCAGCGTTCGGTATCTACCGGCTAAGCTCTTTACAATATTCCCCAGACGTTGTTCAATCATGGGTAGATGATATGAAGCTCAAGGGTCTTTCCAAGAACATGATCAAAAACACTTTAACGGTTCTGTCCAGTGCGATGAATTATGCGATCGTACCGCTGAAGTACATACAGGCGAATCCTTGTACTGTGGCGAAGGTTGGTAAAATGCCAGTGGATGTGGAGGCCAAAGCCCATGCGGAGTATGTATGTCCGAAAGAGGAATTCAACCGAATCCTCGCCCGATTCCCTGAAGACAATTATTTCCATCTTTCCCTGGTCGTCCCCTATAATATCGGGACCCGGATCAGTGAGACATTTGCGATCGATCTGATGCATGATGTTGATTTCGAAAAACATGAGATCCACATCAATCGTCAGATGCTCAAGATCAATAAAACATGGTTCTTCAAGCCGCCAAAGTACGATTCATACCGGACCATCCGGATGGGGGATACTGTGGAGCAGGAACTCCGCCGCGCAATTCTGCGGTATAAGAAGAACCGCATGAAGTACGGAGCACTCTATTTGAAGACCTATGTTCTCCCAGACAACTCTCTCGCCCAGATCCGCGCCGATGTAACGGTCCCGTATCAGGAGATCATGCCTCTCTGCGTGAAGGAGAACGGTGAACTGGTGAATCCGGAGTCTTTTAAATACTGTGCAAGGGTGATCCACTATGAACTTGGTAATCCCCTGTTCCACTCTCACTGTCTGCGGCATACGCACGGCACGATTCTGGCGGAGAACGGCGTCAATCCGAAAACCGTCATGGAACGATTAGGGCACAAGAACATAGAGACTACACTACAGACTTACACCTTCAACACCAAGATCATGCAGCAGACTGCCGCTGATATATTTGAAAACGCTGTAAATAACTAAAAAAAGAGGACTGGCACAATTTAATGTGTTCAGTCCTCTTCTCATGTTCAACGCTATTTTTCATTTTCTGGGTGGCAAATGGGTGGCAAAATCGTTGAACTTGTCTTATTTTTCCTTGCAAACAGGCTTATTTCCTATATAAACGGCAGACCGTTTCACAATGTCCGGTCATCGGGAACTGGTCCACAGCCCAGGCTTTCTCCGCCTTATACCCCTTCTTCTTAAAATACCCCAGATCTCTCGCCAGCGTCTCCGGATTGCAGGACACATAGACCACGCGGTCTGGGTTCAGGATCGATACGGCGTCCATGAATTCTTCGGTGCTGCCGCTTCTTGGGGGGTCCATGAAGACTACGTCGGCGTGGGCGTTCTGGGAGGCCATCTGGACCATGAATTTTCCGGCGTCGTTGTTGTAGAAGCGGATATTTTTCTCGCCGTTTACCTTTGCGTTTGTGACGGCGTCACGGACAGCATCCTTGTTTAACTCGACACCGATGACTTCCTTTGCGGCGGAAGCTGCGACGATTCCGATGGTTCCGATTCCGCAGTAGGCGTCAACGACAGTCTCCTTTCCGGTGAGTCCTGCTGCCTCGATGGCCAGGTTGTAGAGTTTCTCTGTCTGGACCGAGTTGATCTGGTAGAAGGATTTTGAGGATATCCGGAATTTCTTGCCGCAGAGAACGTCCACGATAAATCCAGGTCCGTAGAGCACATGTTCCTTCTCTCCGAGGACCATGCTGGTGTCGCGTCCATTTACATTCTGCACCACCGTCGTGATCTCCGGATGGACTTTTCTGAGCGCTTTCACGAAGTTGTTCTTTGACGGGAATACCGGGGATGCGGTGATCAGGACTACCATGATCTCCCCTGTGGCATGGGCGGTTCGCACCAGAACATGGCGCAGGAAGCCGTATCCTGTATCCTCATCAAACACCTTCATCTTGAAGGACGGAAGAAGTTCCCGGATCGTTCCGATGATCTCGTCCGCCTTTTTGTTCTCGATCAGGCATGTCTCCACAGAGAGAACGGTATGGGTTCCCTCTTTGTATACACCGGAGATGATGCGGCCTTTCCGGTCGCGGGCCATGACTGCATGGACCTTGTTCCGGTAATGGAACGGATCGTCCATGCCGACGATCTCCTCGACCTTGCAGAACGGGCGGAGAAGGTCAGAGACCTCTTTCTTTTTGTGCTCTAACTGCTTCTCATAAGGCATATCCAGATACTGGCAGCCGCCGCAGGTCTTAAAATGTGGACAGAGTGGTTTTTTCCGGTCTGCTTTCGTCTCTGCCTGAACAGATGTATTTTTTCCCGGAACATGTGCTGTCTTACGGTCATCCTGGCGTTTCGCTGCGGATGCCGACTTCTTTTTATCACCAGTGTTCACGTTTTTCTCTCCCTCATGATTCCAGGCTCCGCCATACTTCTTTTCTAATTTCTCATCGACGTATCCCAGCTTCTTTTCGACACGTTTCTCCTGTTTTCCATCGCTTCTTCCATTTCTTTTCTCTGCATCGCCGCCGAAATTCTGTGTCTCTTTTCTTCCGATATTTCTTTCAGTCTTTCCGTTCGCATTTCTTCCAGTATTCCCGTTTCTGCCGGCGCTTTCACTCTTCCAGTTCTTCTTTCCATTCTCCCCGGCACTCTTAAACTTTTTTTCTCTGTATTCCATATCAGATATTTCTCCATTCTTATCTAAAACATTCCGCTTGATTCCCGGAATGCGGATGATTATAATAACACATAAAGTATAGCGTTTTTTCCCAGAATATTCCACTAATACTTTCCCAATCCACCGGACTATAGGATTGATCTGAATCCGAGTGATTTGA
>CAVIYT010000263.1:0-3194 GCA_963646925.1 Paludibacteraceae bacterium | reverse complement strand
TGTTTGCTGTGCGTTTAAGGTAATGGCTCCCCTCTACTTCTCATTTTCAATCTTTGTTACCTCCTAAAAATGATTGTGTGTGTGGGCAATTCTGACCTAAATATCTAGCAAAAAGCGTGCCAATCTGAAAAAAGAAGAGAAGTTTCCTTAAATATGGGGACAGCATGGGAACCGAAAAGAGAAAAACAGTGGAAACAATGCACAAAAAAGTGCATGGAAATGCACGATTGGATGTGTATGCACAAAAAGTGCATAAGGTTCGGAAAAAACATGCGGAAAAACCGTGAAAATCAAAATGGCACAAAGGTTGCTGCTAATATTTAGCTTAAGAACCGGATGAACCGGAGAAGAAAGGAGCACAACATGCAGTTTGAAAATGTATTGTATGAAATCGAGGATGGGATTCTGTATCTGACATTAAACCGCCCGGAAGCCAGAAATGCCCTGACACCGGAGATGTGGAGAGACATTCAGAGCGCAGTGGAACTTGCAAAAATAGATGAGCAGGTAAAGGTTGTGATCATAAGCGGTTCCGGAGATAAGGCGCTGGCCAGCGGAGCCGATATCCGGGAGATCCATGACAGGGAGACCTTAAAAATGCTAAACGGAACATCAACGATCGCATTGAAAGCCCTGGAAGACCTTTACAAACCGGTGATCTGCGCGATCAACGGATATGCCTTAGGCGGCGGATGTGAACTTGCCATGGCCTGTGATATCCGGATCGCCACGAAACGTTCCAAATTCGGTCAGCCGGAGACGAGCCTCAGCATTATTCCGGGAGCTGGAGGAACACAGCGTCTTCCGCGTCTTGTAGGAGTTGGAAGAGCGAAGGAACTGATCTACACGGGCCGGATCATCGGAGCGGAAGAGGCAAAGGCCATTGGTCTTGTAAATCAGGTGACTGAGGATACCAGGGAAGACCTCATGGCAGCCGCGAAAGAGATGGCGAAGACCATTATGAAGAAGGGACCGGTTGCCACCACTATGGCGAAGATGGCCATCAACGTGGGAATGGACACGGATATCAACACGGGGCTTTTATTTGAGCGGATCGCCCAGACCGTGGCGTTCGGAACCGATGACAGAAAAGAAGGAACCGCGGCGTTCCTGGAGAAGAGAAAGGCAGACTTTACAGGCCATTGATCATAAAGGAGGAAATCATAATGAAACCATTAGAAGGAATTAAAGTAGTAGAACTTTCCACCATGTTAGCAGGACCGATGACGGCGAGAATCCTGGCAGAGTGGGGCGCGGACGTAATAAAGGTGGAGTCCATGAACGGGGATCCCTGGAGACTGCAGTACGGAACATCCATGTCCCCATGTACGGAACACGCAAACCCGAACTTCGATATGCAGAATATCAACAAGCGCTTTGTCTCCTTCAATATGAGAACAAAAGAGGGCGCGGAAGCGATGCTGAAGCTGATCTCTGAGTCGGATGTATTCCTGACGAACTACAGGATCCAGGCATTAGAGGGCATGGGACTCGCCTATGACCAGTTAAAGGATAAATTTCCGGGACTTGTACATGCATCCGTTCTCGGCTACGGCAGCGAAGGTGAGGAGAAGAACAGACCGGGATATGACTACACGGCATTCTGCGCGAGAACAGGACTCTTAGGAGATCTCGCACCGGCAGGAGGTCCGCCAGTCATGACGATCGCAGGTCTTGGAGACCACAGCGTAGCGATGGCACTGGCAGGAGGAATCGCGGCGGCGCTCTTAAAGAAGAGCAGAACGGGACTTGGCGATAAGGTGGATGTTTCCCTGCTTCAGGCCGGAACCTTTATCCTGACATGCGGTCTTTTAAATGCCTATAACGGAAGAAAATATCCTCGTGACCGCTATAACTGCGCGCATGCAGGCAGCAATACATACCAGGGCTCAGACGGAGAGTGGATCTACCTTGCAGTTGTGGATTACAGAAGATTCAAGGAGTTCTGTGAGACCATCGGACGTCCGGAATTATCGGAGGATCCGCGTTTTTCTACTCAGGACGCTTATTACGCAAATAAGACCGTGCTCACAAAGATCCTGGACGAAGTATTTATCACAAAGCCGGTCTCCTACTGGCATCAGGTATTAAATGACCATGACCTCCCGCACGAGATCGTCTACCACTTTAAGGATGTTCCGTACGACAAACAGGTACAGGCAAACCACTACGCGTACTTCCATGAGTATAAGGATGGAACAAAGACGGTATTCACCAATGGTCCGGTCCACTTCGCGTCTGTCGACCCGACAAAGATTCCATGTGTGGAGTCTGGAAAGGTCGGACGCGATACGACAGCAGTATTAAAAGAGCTGGGGTATGCGGATGATAAGATCGAGACAATGTACGAAGCGAAAGAGATCAGGTAAGGAGGAAACGAACATGGCGGAAGAAATGAAGACAAATACAGAACAGCAGGCACCGGCACCGAAGCCGAAGAGACCGAAACCGAAGAGCATGATCATGCTGGGTGAGCAGACAGCGGCATTGTTTGAAAACGCGAGACTCGCGAAGGAGAGAGGGGAGAAGGTCGGCTGGTCCGCATCGATCTTCCCCCAGGAGATCGCGGAGACGCTCGGATTAAATACTCTGTACCCGGAGAACCATTCCGCGGGAATCGCCGCAAGACACCAGGCCGATCCATTCCTGCAGGAATGTGAGGGAACTCTGGGATATTCCAATGACCTCTGCGCGTACGCGAAAGTCAATCTCGCGTATGCCTCCGTGCTGAACGGGGAGAGCGAGGTGGAGCTTCCGGACGGCGGAAAGATGGTAAAACCAGATTTTCTTCTTCTCACAAACAACATTTGCAATCAGCTTACAAAGTGGTATGAGAATCTGGCAAAACAGATGAATATTCCATGCTTCTTTATCGATACCTGCTACAACCCATACGATTATGTGACAGAGACGAGAGTCCGCTATGTGCGAACCCAGATCGACCAGCTGATCAAGGATCTCTGCGCGTTTACCGGGAAGACATGGGATGAGGAGCGGTTCAAGAAGATCATGGAGATCAGCCAGAGAAACAGCTATCTGTGGGAGCGGGCGAACAACCTTCTTGACAGAAAACCGTCTCCGCTCAGCGGATTCGAGCTGTTCAACTACATGTCCGCGATGGTATGCAACCGCGGAAAGGAATCTTCCACAGCGATCTTAGAACAGTTGAATAAAGAGATCGAGCAGCACATCGC
>CAVIYT010000262.1:0-3251 GCA_963646925.1 Paludibacteraceae bacterium | reverse complement strand
GACGACACATATACAACTTACAAAAGTGCCATTAGGAATTATATCGTTCCACAGCTTGGAAAAATGTATATGTCTACACTGAATCAGGGTTATATCAGAAAATTATATAATACAGTTGCAGAAAAGTACGAATCAGTTGCGAAAAATGTCAGGACGATCATGAAAACATCATTGGAGTATGCATTTAACAAAAATGTACTGGCAACTAATCCTGCGAAGGGAATCAATTTACCGAAGAAAATAAAAAAGACAGAGTATCGTGTCCTGAAAATTGACGAGAAGAAAACATTGACACTTCCGCAGGTGCTTCAGTTGATCGAGGCAAGCAAAGAAACACCGATTCATATGCAGATTTTATTTGCTGTATTGATGGGACTCAGAAGAAGTGAAATCAACGGTTTGAAATACAGTGATGTCGATTACATTCACAGGACGTTGAGAGTAGAGCGTCAGTTGGGAAAGAAACCAAACAGTAAAGCAGAAGACTGTGCACCTAAGATGTTGACAAAGCAGGAAATTAAGACGAAGACACCTGCTGGTGTGCGTGAACTTCCAATACCGGATTATGTATTTGAAGCAATTCTGGAAGAACGGAAAACTTATGAGAAGAACCGCAGACGCAGACCAAAAGAGTTCCGGGACTGGAATTATATTTGTTGTTCTACATATGGGAATCCAAGGAGTAAAGGTTTTCATCAGAAATACTATAAAGACTTGTTGAAATCCTTGGATTTGCCTGATATTCATTTTCACCAGTTGAGAAATACCTATGCGACCATTTTGCTGAAAAATAGCTTTAATTCAAAAGGTGTTTCGCATTTGTTGGGACATGCAAAGGAAATTATATCCGTAGATGTCTATGGAGATACACAGGAAATCATAGAAGACTGTCTGGACGTACTGGAATCATTTATTGAAGAAGTTATTCCAAAAGAGCGGAAAGACCAGTATTACGATTATTCAGAAATGATTGAAATAGACTTAATCCTGGAGGAATATTTCAATGCAGCATGATGAAAAATAGAATAGTAGTGATAGAAAAAAGTACAAATGAGAATCGAACATTTGTACTTTTTTCTTGCCTTCATCTATATACTTTCAAAAAAATGTCTGATATAATAGGGACTGTTACAAGAACAAACAGTAAAAATATGACAGAACCGGAGCCTGGTATCATCAGGTATTTCCGAGTGCTGTTTTATCCGCAAAAATCAGTTTTGTGACTTTTATTCGTAACGAGGTGAAAAAGACATCTATTCACCATAAAAATGAGCTTTTCATTACGAATCCGGATACGAATTTTTGGCTGATAATGGTCATAGTAAAAGTCACAAATGGAGGAATTTACCATGAATGAGTTCAAATTAAAAGCCCCATACGAGCCAACCGGAGACCAGCCACAGGCGATTGCAGAGCTTGTAAAAGGGTTCAAGGAAGGCAATCAATGCCAGACTTTACTAGGGGTTACGGGTTCTGGAAAAACTTTTACGATGGCAAATGTGATTCAGCAATTACAGAAGCCGACACTTGTCATCGCTCATAATAAGACGTTAGCGGCTCAGTTGTACGGAGAGTTCAAGGAGATGTTCCCCGATAACGCAGTGGAATATTTTGTATCCTATTATGATTACTATCAGCCGGAGGCATATGTGCCATCGACGGATACTTATATTGAAAAGGACTCCGCGATCAACGATGAGATCGATAAACTGCGCCACTCCGCGACGGCGGCACTGTCGGAACGGAATGACGTGATCATTGTGGCATCTGTGTCCTGTATCTATGGTTTAGGAAGCCCGATCGATTATAAGAACATGGTGATCTCTCTGCGTCCGGGAATGGAGAAAGACAGGGATGAGGTGATCCATAAATTAATTGATATCCAGTATACGCGAAATGAGATGGACTTTAAGCGCGGAAGTTTCCGAGTGCGGGGGGATGTGCTGGAGGTATTTCCTGCCTATTCCGGAAGCGAGGCGTACAGGATCGAGTTCTTCGGGGATGAGGTAGACCGGATCATGGAGATCGAAGCATTGACCGGGGAGGTGAAGGCACAGCTGGAACATGTGGCGATCTTCCCGGCTTCCCACTATGTTGTCCCGAAGGAAAAAATGATGCGGGCCACGGAAAATATCCTTGCGGAGATGAAGGAGCAGGTGACCTTCTTTAAGAGTGAGGATAAGCTCCTGGAGGCACAGAGAATCGCTGAGAGGACGAACTTTGATGTGGAGATGATGCGGGAGACCGGATTCTGCTCTGGAATTGAGAACTACTCCCGTCACCTTGTGGGTTCCGCCCCAGGGCAGCCGCCGTGTACTCTGCTGGACTATTTCCCAGATGATTTCCTGATCATCGTGGACGAGTCTCACATTACACTTCCACAGGTCCGCGGTATGTATTTTGGTGACCGTTCGAGAAAGAAGACGTTAGTGGACTATGGATTCCGCCTTCCGTCCGCCCTCGATAACCGTCCGCTGAATTTCGAGGAATTTGAGACACATATCAATCAGATGATGTTCGTGTCTGCAACCCCGTCTACTTACGAGGCGGAGCATGAACTTCTCAGGGCGGAGCAGATCATCCGTCCGACAGGACTTCTCGACCCGGAGATCTCCGTGCGTCCGGTAGAAGGACAGATCGACGACCTTGTGGGTGAGATCAATAAGGAAGTGGAAAAGCACAATAAAGTCTTGATCACAACGCTTACAAAGCGCATGGCGGAAGACCTTACAGACTATATCAGGGAAGCTGGAATTCGTGTAAAGTACCTGCACTCCGATATCGATACCTTAGAGCGTGCGGAGATCATCCGAGATATGCGTCTGGATGTCTTTGACGTTCTCGTGGGAATCAACCTTCTCCGAGAGGGACTTGATATTCCGGAGATCACGCTTGTGGCGATCCTGGATGCAGACAAAGAGGGATTCCTTCGTTCGGAGACGTCTCTGATCCAGACCATCGGCCGTGCCGCACGAAACTCCGAGGGACATGTGATCATGTACGCGGATACGATTACCGATTCCATGCGGGCCGCCATCGACGAGACGAATCGCCGCCGGGAGATCCAGCAGAAATACAACGAGGAACACGGAATCACACCGCAGACTATCAAGAAAGCAGTCCGTGATCTGATCGCGATCTCCAAGGCTGCAAGTGCATCCGATGAAGAATTCAAGAAAGATCCGGAGTCCATGGACGCAAGAGAACTGGAGAAACTTGCAAAAGAACTCACAAAGAAGATGCGCCAGGCT
>CAVIYT010000261.1:0-3269 GCA_963646925.1 Paludibacteraceae bacterium | reverse complement strand
CCCGGACGGTCACCGAAAACAGATGTTCTTTCTCCCAGACCGATGCCGAAAGCCATATCTTCCCCGCCGTTCCCCGGTATCCATGGATCACCGCATTCGTTACCGCTTCCGACACCGCCGTCTTGATATCGTCAAGCTCCTCAAGCGTCGGGTCCAGGCGGCTTGCGAACACCGCCGCCACGACCCTCGCGAACTCCTCGTTCTCCGACCGGCTCTCCATGATGAGTTCCATGGTCTCACACTCCGGCATCTCCTCATGTTTTTCTGTCTGCTCTGCATGTACTTTCTGTACATCCTGTGTTTCCTGTACGTTCTGCACTGTCTCTTCCATCTTTACACCTCCCTGCTGTAGATTGCTTCTTCTTTCGACTCGTACTGGCACATCAGCCCCAGGATCCCCGCGACTTTCAGGACCCGCATCACCTGCGGGCAGGCGCCGTAAAAGCTCGTATGCCCCGCCTTCATCTGCTTATAGCGGTTCAAAAGGACCCCGATACCGGAGCTGTCCATAAACCGGGTCCTAGTAAAGTCAAAAATGATCCTGGAAACATAATTTTCCGCCATCAAAAGGTCTGTCTCATACCGCAGATTTCTGCAGTTGTGGTGGTCGAACTCCTTCGGCAGGTGAATGATGAGTGTGGGACCTTTCGCCTCGTAAACGAATGAATCTTCCATAGATTTCCCTCCCATTTTAAAATTTTACAGATGAAACCAGCCCGCATTTTGCATTCCAGTATGCAGCCTGTTTTCACAGATTTCCTTCTCTTCAAAACAGCTTTCTAAATTCATTCCCCTATGTATTTCTAGTTTGAAACAATAAAAAAGAGACCTCACAGCATTTTCTTCTGTAAAGTCTCTTTTAAAGTTTTTTCTAAATAATGTTTGTCAGCGAAGTTCTGTGCATTCTTTGCGAAGCCAGAACTGGGATCTCTTCCTAGTATCCTCTCTCTTCCTTCGCCTTCTCCGCAAAATCCGAATCCGCGAAGTTCATGATGACCTGACCGAACATCTGGTTTGCGGTGTCCGTGTCACCCTTTGCCTTGTACACCATGCCCATGTTGTAGATGACTTCCGGGTTCTTATCATCGATCTCCATGTACTTCTCATAGTAATGGAGCGCCGTGTCATAATCACCGACGGATGTGGACTGGGCCGCTGCCGCCATGAGGACTGCCGGGGCGTTGGTGTCCATGTCCGCCTTGATCTCGTTTAAGATCGCCACAGAACCATCATCCGTAATCTTCGACTGGTCCATATCCACATAACTCAAGACTGCCGTGTTCATATCTCCCTGGCGGTACGCCTCCAGGATCTTCACAAGGGTCGCGTACTGGTTCACTGTGCTTCCGGAATCGCCCTTTAAGTCATTTAACTGGCCTTCCGCGTCTTCCTTCTGCTTCTGGTAGTCTTCCACCTGGAGCTTTAACTTGTCCGTCTCCTGGTTGGCGAGATTCAACTTGTCCGTGTAGGACTGCATCTCCTGGTTATGTTCATAGTTTAACGCCCGCTCCCTCGCCGGCATGATCAGGAACACCACCATGACCGCGCCCAGGATCAGGCCGATACCGATGTTGATGATGGACTGCCATCCCGTGTTCTCCTTGTAAGTCGGCGGCAGGATGACATCATCATCCTGCATTTCCCGGTGGGAGAAGGCATTCTTCATCTTCCGCTTCTCGACCTCCGCCTTGCCGGTCCGGCTCTTTACATACTCCATGTAGCGGGTGGCCTTCTCGTTGTTGTTGTCGATCTGGAGCACCTTGAACAGGGATTTTCCGGCTTTCGTGTAGTCCCCGTGTTCCATGTAGAGAAGCGCCAAAAGCAGGTGCGCCTTTACAAAATTCGGCTTCTCGTCAACGATCCTCTTAAGCTGTAAGACCGCCAGGTCATCGCTGTCATTCTGGGCGTAAAACAACGCCTGATTGAACTTCTTTACCATCTGGCTCGCGATCTCAAGCTGTCCAGGCTTTCTCTGGACCTCATCCAGGTAGCAGTCCGCCCGGTTTCCCTCCGGCTGGAGATTGATGCTGATGACCCACTGGATCAGGGCATCCGACGTCTCACCCATCTCGTAAAAGATCAGTCCCAGAAGGTTTCTGGCATCCGTGTGGTATTTATTAAACTGCAGGGCGCGCTTTAAGAATCTCGCCGCCCCGGAAAGGTTTCTCTCCTTCGCCATTTCCAGGCCGCGGTTGTAGTAGCTGTTGGCCGCGTACTGGATCTTCTGCATTTCATCCATAAATTACTTATCCTTCTTGATATCTTTCATAATATCCATCATGATGTCCGCCATATCTGTGAGATCACTCTTTACGATGGCGTCGCTGACCGCCTCCACCTCAAGGCTCGGCTTGAAGCGCTCGATCTCTTCCTCAAAGTTGATCATTTTTATTCCTCCTTCACAGGCCACGGCAATGCGCAGCATATCCTCTGCACCACCGCTGCCATTCCATGCTGTTTATGATTTTATCTGCTCTTTTACTTCCCCTGCAAGATACAGCGATCCCGCAATAAACGTGAGATCCCGCTCCCCATGCAGGCCAAGCAGTTCTTTCACGGCATGTTTCACATCCCGGCTCACCCGGTACTCCGTCTCTTTCCCATATCCCGCCCGCAGCTTTTCTGTCGCCGCTTCCAGGTCTTTTACAGAAAGTGTCCGGTATGACTCCATTTTCGATAAGATCCAGAGATCTGGTTTCAGCCGCTCTGCGATCTCACCGAGCATCTTATGATAATCCTTATCCGCGGATACCGCAAACAGGATCCGCACATGGTCCGGCTTTCGAAGTTCTTTCAACCTGCACGCCGCGTCAAGAAACGCCCGGATCCCATCCTCGTTGTGGGCCCCGTCAAGGTACACGCCAGGGATGATCTCTTCCATCCGCGCGGGCCATTTTGCTTTCCTTACTCCTGCTGCCGCCTGTTCCGGCGTCACAGGAAGTCCGGAAACATCCAGCGCCCGGACCGCCAGCGCCGCGTTCGTAAGCTGATAGGGAGCCGCAAATGGGATCTCGAACAGTTCCTCTGTACCGCGATACGGAAAACTGATTTTCTGATGTTCTGACGCACGATACGAAGATCTCATGTTCTGGTGTCCTGTCTTGCCTGTATCTGCTGAATCTGCGAGACGGGTTCGAATCCCGCGACGCACTTCATCCGGCATCACAGGAAATTCTTCAGACTCCATTTCTTTCGCTTTTGCCGAGATCACTTTCGCTGCCTCCGGCGAACTTCCGTCATATACCACCGGACGCCCCGCCTTTATGATC
>CAVIYT010000260.1:0-3280 GCA_963646925.1 Paludibacteraceae bacterium | reverse complement strand
GATGAGATCGAAGAGCATATTAAGAATGGAACTTCCACATTCCCGGTGGAAGAACAGTTCCGTGTATCCTGGGATGGAATCGCCTGTTGGCCATACCTGAGCCATAACCTCAGAACGATGAAAAAGTACGGCATCAACATGGTAGCGTCCAGCTATGGAAAGGCATGGGCCATCGAGTATGAGGACCTTGACGGCATGGCGAGAGCGTACTGTTTCGCGTCCACCAACGGCGACAATGCCACAACGATGCTGGACCGCAGACTGGAAGCGTTAAAACGCTTTGGATGTGAGGGAACGATCTACCATGTAAACAGAAGCTGCAAAGTTATGGACTGCCAGATGATGGAGATCCAGAGACAGTTATCCGAGAAAGCGGGTGTGCCGTTTACCGCCTTTGACGGCGACCAGGCGGATTACCGAAATTACAGTGAGGCGCAGTTTGAGACAAGGATCCAGGGACTCGTGGAGATGATGCGTCAGAAGAAGGAGGAAAACATCAATGGCTGATTTAATGAAAAATCTTGAATTGTTGAAAGAAGCGTGTGAGAATCCAAGAAAGCAGATGGACCGGTATCTGGCGGAAGGGAAAAAAATCGTTGGATGTTTTGAACCATACACTCCGGAAGAACTTGTGCATGCGTCGGGAATGATCCCCATGGGACTCTGGGGCGGAAAGACAAAGCCGGTTCTGGCAAACAGTTATCTTCCATCCTTCGCATGTCCCATCATGCAGGCGAACATGGAATTTGGCCTGAACGGTACATATAAAGGAATGTCCGCGGTCATTATTCCGGCTATGTGCGATACACTCCGCTGTATGACCCAGAACTGGAGATTCGGAGTCCGGGATATCCAGATGGTTCCTATCGTATATCCCCAGAACAGAAAGTCCCCGGCCAGCATCGATTATCTGATCGGTGAGTTTGAGCAAGTCCTTGTAGTTCTGGCAACGTCCACAAAACAGATGATGAAGGAAAAAGAACTCTGTAAGGCCATCGAGATCTACAATGAGCACAATGAAGCGATGAGGGAGTTCGCAAGGGTGGCAAATGATCATCTGGACATCATCACACCGACCGTGCGCCACAGAGTCATGAAGAGCGCGTGGTTTTATGAAAAGAGCGAACACACAGCCATCGTGAAGGAGATCACGGAAGAGTTAAAGAAGCTTCCGGTCCATGAATTCAAAGGAAAGAAGGTCATTCTTACCGGAATCTCCTGTGAGCCAGAGGAAGTGCTTGAAATCCTTGAGGAGAACGGCATCGCGGTCGTTGGGGATGATCTGGCGCAGGAGAGTCGCCAGTACCGTACCGATACCCCGATGAGCGGAGGCGGCGGATTAAAGAGACTGGCCCTTCAGTGGCAGAACCGGTCCGGATGCAGCCTGATCCATGAGGACGGAAAGCCGAGAGGAAAGATGATCGCAGAGCTCTGCCGGGAGACAGGAGCGGACGGCGTGATCAACTGCCTCATGAAGTTCTGTGACCCGGAGGAATATGATCTTCCGTATCTGGAAAAAGATGTAAGGGAGGCAGGATATCCGTGCATGACCATTGAGGTGGATCCGTTAAGCATCGCGTCGGAACAGATCAGAACGAGAATCGAGACATTTGAGGAACTGATGTAGGAAAGAGAATAGAGAAAAAAGATACTGCCGCAGCCGGAGAGAGACCTGCTGCGGCAGTATCTTTTTGTGTGCCTGCATGAAAGGACCGCTTTAGAGGTGAAAAAAGATGAAGGCGCCAGAGCCTCTGTATAGGGATAGGGAAAAAGACTGGTTTTATTCAGTGCATGTCATGAAAAAACGTCTGCAGGGGCATATAGAAGGTCTGCCATCTATTGATTCTGCCGCAAACAGGAGAAAAGTGGACGGGAAGATGCAAGGTGCGGCTGGATGCAATCAGTATGTTTGTGCAGTCAGATGTCCATATGCCATGCGGCAGCAGAAAAGCTGCTGCCCAGACAGCATGAAAAAGCCGGTGACATCGAGCCACCGGCTTTTTAGGGGGAAATCTATATTTTAGAAGTAGATCACACTGCTGATCACGGTCACGCAGGCAACCATGAGGATGAATAACGGTCCGCCGATCTTAAGGAAATCGCTGAAGGTGTAACCGGCCGGAAGGACCTGCATATTTACCGCGGTTCCGATCGGGGTAGCGACTGCCATGTTTGTTCCGATGGCGATGAGCGTTACCCACGGGATCGGGCTGATTCCAAGATCGAGAGCCATTGCGATACAGATCGGAGTCAGGATCGCTGCAACGCTGACATTCTGCATGAACAGGGTCAGGACGCTGGAGAGGACTACGATGACTGCTGTGAGGACAAGAACAGATGCCTGTTCTCCGCCAAATACATTGAGAACGAATGTAGCGATGATCTGTCCGCCGCCGGAAGCGTCAAGTCCTGTGCCGAGTCCGCTGATCGCGCCAATACAGATGAGAACGTCCCACGGAAGCTCCTTTAAAGTGGATTTCACCGGAATGCAGCCGGTAG
This sequence comes from Paludibacteraceae bacterium, assembly GCA_963646925.1. GTDB lineage: Bacteria > Bacillota > Clostridia > Lachnospirales > Lachnospiraceae > Pilosibacter. Next base: position 781 of record CAVIYT010000260.1, on the reverse strand, counting down.
CAAAAAGGATCACGGAGCCGAGCATAGCAACGTTCGCAATGTTCAGGTAGTTCTTAAATGGGGAGATTCCTGTGAGGATGAAGCCGACGATGCAGGCAAGGAGAACGACGATGGAGAGTGTTCCCTTCCATGCAGGAATATTGCTATCTGTGTTTTCTGCAGAGTAGGCCGGGCTCGCGAAGATGTTGTTCTTATCGAAATCCGGGCTGCCTGGTTTTAAAACTTTTTCAAGGAGAGTGTAGCCGATGGTGCCCCAGAAAACGACCTGGATTAGGGCTACCGGGAACATAACACGGCTCATCTCGAATACGCCAAGACCAGCTTCATAGCCGGCAAATCCCATTAAAACGGAGTTGGCGGTGTTCTGGGAAGTGGAACCGACTAAGGTGCAGGCACCGCCGACGATGGAGGCAATACCGGCCGGAAAGATTACCATCTTGGAGCGGATCTTTCCGTTGGAACCAGCCGCGATGGAGGCGATGATCGGCATCCACATGGCAATGGTACCGGAGTTTGATAAGAAGGCGCTCATCGCTGTACAGATGATGACGATCACAACGATGAAAAAGCGTTCATTTTTTACGATCGGTGTTGTGGAGATCTTGCGTCCGATCTTCTGGGCAACACCTGTCTGGAATAAGGCGTCTCCGACGATACACATTCCGGCAACCATGATGATGGCGCTGCCGCCGAAGCCGGAGTAGATCTGGGAGAGTTTCATTTCTGGGATCAGGATTCCCATGGCGAGGGAACTCATACAGGCAACCACGCTCATTGGAAG
>CAVIYT010000259.1:0-3389 GCA_963646925.1 Paludibacteraceae bacterium | reverse complement strand
CGCCGATGGGATTTTTGCCTTCCAGCCTAAGCTTTCTTACGGTCAGCGCAGCAAGTGCGCAGACCTACTGAATAGTTACTGCCATCTTTTTAAAAGACTTCCGCAAATTACGGAGTTCAGATGTTTTGGCGATACTGCTTATTGCCTATGGTCATATTTTACCAAAACTTTTCGAATTTTTCAAGCTAAATATCGAAATTGCACAAAATATTTTCTGTCATTTTTCGATTGTGGTGGAAAATATGGGTGTTTCGCGTGAAAATCTATTAAAAATCGCCATATGTATTCTATTTTTATGGATTTTTTCTGTTTGCAAGCGTTTCTTTTTCTCATTTCCTGCTGGGTTGACCGAAACGATGTGCTCCCGTGCGAGCAGGCAGGCCATTATAAGCAGCCTGTTTTTCGCTTATTTTATCACTTTAAAGTATTGATTTTTCTTGTTGACATTCATATGCCCGTGTTATAAAATCGAAGAGACAAAAGGAGGAACTGCACAATGTCTGATTCTACATTTGGTTTTATCGGCCTCGGCCTCATCGGCGGATCCATCGCCAGAGGTCTTCGCCGCGCAAATAAAGATATTACGATCATGGCGTACATGCGGACCCGCTCGAAGCTTGAGCAGGCAAAGGAAGAAGGAACCATCGATATCGTCCTTGATGGGATCGATGAAAATCTCTCCGCTTGCGACGTGATCTTTCTCTGCACTCCCGTGGAATACAATGCCATGTATCTCGAAAAGGTACGCCCGTTCTTAAAGCTTGGTGCCCTGATCACCGATATCGGAAGCACAAAGACAGATATCCATCAGGCGGTGGAACGCCTGGGCTATGAGGATGTCTTCGTGGGCGGACACCCGATGGCGGGTTCTGAGAAGACCGGTTACGAGAGTTCCACGGACCATCTTTTAGAGAATGCCTACTATATTATTACACCGACGAAAAAGTCCACACCGGAACAGATCGAGCGGATCCGCGATGTTGCCCTGGCCATCGGCGCTCTTCCCCTGGTTCTCGATTACCACGAGCACGATTTTTCCGTTGCGGCTATCAGCCATCTTCCGCATCTTGTGGCATCCAGCCTTGTAAACCTTGTCCATGACAATGATTCCAAGGACGAGATCATGAAGCGGCTGGCTGCGGGAGGTTTTAAGGATATCACGAGGATCGCCTCCTCCTCCCCTGTGATGTGGGAGCAGATCTGCATGACAAATACAGAAAACATTCTGGTGCTTTTAAAGCGGTATATCGCTTCCCTTGAATCCATCTGCGATACACTGGAAAATCATAACGGCGATGCCATCTATCAGATGTTTGAGGAGTCTGGAAAGTACCGTTCCACCTTCCCGAACCGCGGTCATGGACCGATCGAGCGGGATTACTCCTTCAGCGTGGATGTTCTCGATGAGCCGGGATCCATCTCCGTCCTCTCCGCGATCCTTGCAGCGAAGGGAATCAGCGTCAAGAATATCGGTATCAACCACAGCCGCGAGGAAGGCGAAGGCGCGCTCAGGATCTCCTTCTATAAGGAAGATAAGAAGAATGAGGCGGCGGAGCTTCTGCGAAGCCATAATTATGTGCTGACAAAATAGAGTTCTGCAGCTGCGGTCAAATATATATCTGTACATCCAGGTACCACATAGCTGCCGGCAGCGCCCAGCCCGTTTCATTCAAATGCGTATTCGGGCTGTGCTGGCATGTCAAAATATAGATTACGAGGAATTTATATATGAAATTACATAGAGCAGACCATGTCCGGGGCGAAATCACTGTCCCGGGCGATAAATCCATCTCCCACCGCAGTGTCATGTTCGGATCCATTGCGAAGGGAACCACGGAGATCCATAACTTTCTGGAGGGAGCTGACTGTCTCTCCACCATCGGCTGTTTCCGCCGCATGGGAATCGATATCGAGAATAAGAACGGGGTTGTCACGGTCCACGGAAAAGGCATGCACGGGCTGACCGCTCCGACAGAGACCTTAGACTGCGGAAACTCCGGAACCACCACAAGACTCATCTCCGGTATTCTTGCCCCGCAGAATTTCGATGTGACCCTGACCGGTGACGAATCCATCCAGAAACGGCCCATGAAGCGGATCATCGAACCGCTGTCCATGATGGGGGCTGATATCAAGAGCGTCCGCGGAAACGACTGCGCGCCGCTTAGGATCTGCGGAAAACCGCTGGCGGGGATCCACTATACTTCGAAGGTCGCCTCCGCCCAGGTGAAATCTTCCATCCTGCTGGCAGGTCTCTACGCCGACGGTCTCACAAGTGTCACGGAGCCGCAGGTATCGAGAAACCATACGGAACTCATGTTAAAGTTCTTCGGCGCGGAGCTGGAGTCAAAGGGAACTACCGTTACGATCTGGCCGGCGACGGAACTTTTCGGAAACCGGATCGATGTACCGGGAGACATCTCCTCTTCCGTATACTTTGTCGCGGCAGGACTGATCCTGCCGAACTCCGAAGTTCTTATCAAAAATGTGGGAATCAACCCGACAAGAGCCGGACTTATCAAGGTCTGTGAGGCTATGGGCGCGAATCTCACGCTTTTAAATGAGAATCATGAGAACGCGGAGCCGACTGCCGATCTTCTCGTCCGCACAAGCTTCTTAAAGGGCTGCGTCATCGAGGGCGATATCATCCCGACTCTTATCGACGAACTTCCGACCATCGCCATGATGGCATGTTTCGCAGAAGGGACTACAGTCATCCGCGATGCTGCCGAACTGAAGGTGAAAGAATCCAACCGAATCGCCATCATGGTCGAGAATCTCCGTGCCATGGGAGCTGATGTAGAGGAGACCGAGGACGGCATGATCATTCACGGCGGAAAACCGCTCCACGGCGCCGTTGTCGACAGCCACAAAGATCACCGCATCGCCATGACCTTCGCCGTCGCCGCTCTCGCCGCCGATGGGGAGACAGAGATTATCGACGCGGACTGCGTGGATATCTCTTATCCGGCGTTTTATGAGGAGTTGGAGAAGCTTACGAAATAATAAGACCAGTAGACAAATAGTAGACAAGACGCGAAAAGCCGCCCATTCCGGACGGCTTTTTCTATCCCATAAAACAACAAAAACCCTTGCAAAACAAGGGTTTCATCAGTAAGCTCCCGGCCGGACTCGAACCGGCGACCTACGCATTACGAATGCGTTGCTCTACCAACTGAGCCACGGAAGCACCTTTAAAAAATGCTGCTGCAAAATGCAACAGCAAATGACCTGTCCGGGAATCGAACCCGGGTTTACGCCGTGAGAGGGCGTCGTCTTGACCGCTTGACCAACAGGCCTTAGTGTATTTGTAAGTCGAGGCGACAAGATTCGAACTTGCGACCTCTGCGTCCCGAACGCAGCGCTCTACCAAACTGAGCCACGCCTCG
>CAVIYT010000258.1:0-3409 GCA_963646925.1 Paludibacteraceae bacterium | reverse complement strand
TATCCTTAACATACTCGATCATCCGCCCAGCGATCCCCTGGCCCTGGTACTCTGGATCCACCAGCACATAATGGATCTGTGCCAGCATCTCCGTATCATCAAGCACCCGTGTCAGCCCCACTAGCCGCTCACCATCCCATACAGTCAGAACCGTGGACGAATTCATCAGCGCCTTGTATAACCGCTCCGGATAATTTCCAGACACCCAGCCTACCGATAAAAAGAGTTTCTGAACCTGTTCTAATGTAAAAATTTTCTCTTCCGTATAGCGAAACATAATGACCTCCTGTTTTCTTCCCATTATACCTCAACACATATGGCCAGAACAGTTGCTATGAAATTTATTAGCGGCTTTACTGACAGCTGCCGAGACAAATGGCCTCCGTCTCTGCGGCAAGGCCATTTAAAACTCCATCCTGATCTGCCCATCCACCCAGCTCACCTGCTTCGCCTCATGGATCACATCCCCATCCCTGCTGTTTCCAACAAGAAACGGAGACTTCGGATCATGTTCCCGCATATTCTTTCTGACCGCTTCCACATTCGTATTCGCGTAACAATACCTGCAGAAATGCCCGCAGGTATCATAAGCCCCGATATCGACGCCAAACATGCAGGCACACTTCCCGTTCCTCTGATTCACCTTTCTTTTCGGCACATCAAGCCGCGCATGAAGCGCCGTCTCAAACGTCTCCACCGTCATGCACCCCGAACAGTCCGCCCCAAAAGCCGCCAGCTCGTCCCCCTCCGCGCAGGGCCGGATCACCATCCCATATTCCTTCCCTATCTCAACAAATGCCTTTCCGATCACACTCCTGTCATTCCAGGAAACCTCCCGCGCCTCCAGGAAATTCCGTTCCACCTTCTTATAAAGATCAAGAAAACTGATCACACATGTCCTCGTATATCCAGAAAGATTCCGGGCCATCCTCTCAAACTCCGCAATATGCCTCTCCACCGAATACGTCCCATCAATAAAAATCGGATCATACCTCCATCCCACACTGTCCACACCGACCATATCCGACAATCGCTTAAAACTTTCCATGACCCATTCCTTATCCGGCACATTCGGCTCGATCTCCCTCCCGTACGGCGTGATCGTCACAAACCAATACTGCCCATACGGCCTCAAAACATCCATCTTCCCAAGCATCGGCTCCGGATTCTTCGTACAAAACCCGATCAGATCTACCACATCCGGCGTCAACCGATACCTCGTCACCTGCTCCGGATAATACGGATTTCGCACTAGCACAAATCCCTCCCTGATCCTGTTGCAGAACCACTCCGAATAAAACGCCGGAATGTCCGTCCTCATCCCAGTCTGAATAATCATACGTAACCAATTTCCCTTCTCTCACTCAATATCCTTAAATTCACTCTTTCCACCAATCCCCACCTTACCTCACTTATCATCTCTGACAGCACAACCATCTTTCACCTTCCGGCGCCAATCTGTATCCCCCAAAAAACAACACACATTACCTCTCTATTTCCACCAACAACCAGCCCCGCCAAGTTGAGTCTCCATTCCCCTACCGATAATCACACTTCCAACACTGCCCCATCCTCTTCTCCTCATCCTCCTTATAATAAATCCCCGCCCACCGGCAAATACTCTGCAGAATCGGCACCACCGACTCCCCCTTCTCCGTCAGCGAATACTCCACCCTAGGCGGAATCTCATCATACGACTTTCTCCCCACGATCCCATCCGCGATCAGATCCTTCAAAGCCGCCGCCAAAACCGCATCCGTAATATTGCACATCTCATTCCTGAGCTCACTGTACCGAAGCGTCCCACTGGCCGCCAGCACACAAATGATCCGTGATTTCCACTTTCCCCCAAACACCGTCAGCCCATACTCCAATGGACACCTGATATCATCCTCTAACTTTTTCTTATATTTCGGCATAAAAATATCCCCAGTCTTTTTTCTTACTATTATAGACTGGGGACACTAGATTTTAAAGTTACTATGAAAATTATTAGTAACTTTCAGATTCAATTACTGGTCTTTATCGTGTTTTAGAACTTCCTGTTACAGCTCTTTCTTATTATCCGCGCCCGGTGTCGTAACGATCACCTTCTCCGGTGTGATAATAAGCGCTCCCTTTGCCGTTGCGGCGCCCTTAAACATCGCTTCCACCATCGCCTTGAACGTATTTACGATCTCACCCTCTGTGACATACTCAGCTGTTCCTTTCACCTGATAACCCTCTAGGCTCTGCGCGTCATAAACAGAGATCGCGATCCTTCCCGCATTCTCCTTAATGTTCTTCAGGGTTGTCTCAAGAAAAACATCTCCAACAACAAGCTTTCCGTCCTCTGTCACATCCTTAAACGCAACCGGAACCACGTTCGGCTCCCCGTTCGCGCATGTCGCGAGATCCCACATTCCGTTCTTTAATACCTTTACAACTGCTTCATTCAACATTTCAAATACCTCCATATTTTCAGCATCTCTGCTGTCTTCTGATGCACTCATCATATCCAATTTGCTCAAAACATGGAAGATATTAGGAAACTTATAAGTCACTCATAAATTTCTTAGCTGCTGCCTGCCCGGGAAATGCTGTCAACACTGTCTCTATGCAATCGATCCACGCCGTCAGCATCGCCGCGGCTAAAAAACACCAGTCCGATTTCTGCTTAGCTCTGTGACCGCGTTTTCTCAATCAGCTTCGCGTACACCCGCTCCACAAACCACGGCTCCGTGGATTTTCCCAGCGCCTCCTCCGGCGTAAACCACGCGACACCGCTGTTCTCATCCGCCTTTACAGACACCTTTTCCTTTGAATCTGCCTCCAGAAGATACGTCACATTCAGATGCAGATGACTGGACACATACTTTCCGCGCTTTACATGCCCGTCCACGGTAAGTGATTCTAAGGAATAAATCTCCTCCGACACCGGTCTTACGTCGGTGATCCCGGCTTCCTCCTTCACCTCCCGGACCGCAACCGCCAAAAGATCCGTCTCCCCGTCCGCGTGCCCGCCGAGCCATGACCAGGAATGATAAATATTGTGGTACACCATAAGGACCTTGCTCCTGTCCTTATTCACCACCCAGGCCGAAGCCGTCATATGCGCCACCACATTATCCCGAAGAAACGCATCATCATTGTTCTCGATCCAATCTAAGATCAGAGCCTTATCCGCCTCTTCCTGCTCGTTGTAAGGCACATATCTTTTTATCTGACTTACCATTTCCTGACGATTCATCGTATAATTTCCTTCCAATATCATTCTTCAGTAAAAATTTCGCCCGATCTTTTCAGACTATATTCTCCATATTTCTGTTCAGACATAATAAATATATCTATGTCCAGCTTTCATTATATAGCCTCTATTGTACCAAGCCGCTAGCGCGGCGGCTAGCCCTAAGTACAATAAAACCGCCAC
>CAVIYT010000257.1:0-3445 GCA_963646925.1 Paludibacteraceae bacterium | reverse complement strand
GCCTCGATCACATCCGGGCGGTCCATGGTGCGGACGCAGGAGAGAGCCAGGACTTTCGCTGCGGTCAGAAGACCCTTGTGAGCTAACGGGCTGCAGGACTGGGCAACCATCTGCCAGGAATGTCCGACGTTTCCGACACATGCGGTAGCGATGTTGATGTTCAGGGTCGGTGCCGCATAGCCGACATCGCCAACGTCTGTGGATCCGGCGGTCAGTTTGATCTTATCCGGGTTGAACGGGTGGATCTCGGAATCCAGCGGTCTTTCAAGGATCTCATCCAGGCGGTCTTCCCCGTAAGTCTCAATGATCTGGGACTTGATGTTTTCCAGGGTGGTCTCCGGGTATGTATTTAAGAATTCCTTCGCCATCTTGTAGTCTGCCTCATCCCACTTCGGAGCGCCGACTTCCTGTAAACACTCGTCGGCAACTGTCGCCAGGGCGTTGTTCGGAAGATACTCGGTGAATGCCATGGAAAGCTCGCACTCAAAGGTAGTGTCGGTCATGATGGACGCGCCGCGAGCAACATTCTTCACACGCTCGAAGAGCTCTTTTACCTGGTAGACCCACGGGGAGCGGACCTCGTAGCGGATCGTCGCGTGATCCTGTACCACGTTCGGGGCAGTTCCGCCGGCATCGATGTAAGCGTAGTGGATCCTCGCCTCCGGGATCATATGCTCTCTTAAATAGTTGCAGCCAACGTTCATGAGCTCAACGGCGTCCAGGGCACTTCTTCCAAGGTACGGAGTCGCGCCAGCGTGGGAGGCAACGCCCTTGAAATAGAAGTTTGCGCCCATGATGGCGTTGCTGTGGTTGCACTCAACGGCATTCTTTGTCGCCGGATGCCAGGAATATACGAAATCAACGTCATCGAACATGCCTGCGCGGGCCATGAACTGCTTGGAGCCAGCGCCTTCCTCAGCCGGGCAGCCGAAGTAGATGATGGTTCCGTCTTTCTTGTTGGCGATCAGGTACTCCTTGACAGCGAGAGCAGCGGCAAGAGCGCCGGTGCCCAGAGCGCAGTGCCCACAGCCATGTCCAGGAGCGCCTTCCTGTAATGGTTCTTTGTGCGGATCAGCGGCTTTCTGGCTCAAGGAAGACAATGCGTCGTACTCGCCGAGGATTCCCATCACCGGTTTTCCGGTTCCGTAGGAGAAGGTTCCGGTAAAGCAGGTCGGGATTCCGGCGTCGCCTTCTGTCAAGGCAAAGCCCTCTTCCTTTAAAATAGATTTTAACAGGGCAGCCGATTTTGTCTCGTGGAACGCAAGCTCGGCATATTCCCAGATCTTATCGTTTGCGTCAAGAATTTTCGCGGATTTCTCATCGATCACGCGGGTAAGAAATTCCAGGTCTTTATTCATGTGAGATTCCGTCCTTTCTGAAAATGTAGGATGGCGGAGCAGGAAAAACTTGTTTCTTTCGCACTGCGCCGTGGTATAGAGTTAGTTTACAACAGTTTTTGGAAAAGTACAATGGAAAAAAGAGTTTCGTGGACAATTTTCTGTGAAGCTTCGTCCGATGACCGGTGTGGCAAGTGGTTCGGTATTGACGGTACGCGAATCGTCAAAGTGTGGAGATCCAGGTCCATGCGGCAATTCTGCGGCAGGTATTTACCATGTAAGGAAAGCCATGGTATAATATGCGGTAACGAAGAAGTAAAAGTGCGGAACCGCAGACTGCCGAAAAATAGCGACATGTATTGCGGGGCGCAGCAGACAATAGAAACACAGGAGGAACATTTATGTCAAAGCTGATCTATGTGGCGGATGATGAGAAAAATATCTGTTTTCTGATAGAAAATTTCCTGGAAAAAGAGGGATACGAGGTGGAGTGCTTCGGGGACGGAGAATCTCTTCTTGAGGCGTTCCAGAAAAAAGCGCCGGACCTCTGCATTCTCGATATCATGATGCCGGGAATGGACGGACTGACGGTCTGCACTCAGATCCGGAAGACGAGCCATGTGCCGATCATTATCGTCTCCGCGAAGGATTCCCCGTTAGACCGCATCACGGGAATTACTCTCGGAAGCGACGATTACATGGTAAAACCGTTCCTGCCCCTGGAACTTGTGACGAGAGTCAAGGCTTTATTCCGCCGCGTGGATGCCTTCTCCGGACAGGAGGAAGAGGCGAAGGATTCCTACGAGATCGGCGATATCAAGCTCTATCCAAAACGCCGCGCCGCGAAGTTAAAGGACGAGGATTTCGCCCTGACTCCGCTGGAATTCGATTTCCTGTGCCATATGCTGGAGCGCCAGGAACATGCGGCCAGCCGTGATGACCTCTTGAAATCTCTCTGGAAGGTGGACAGCAAGGAAGTCGATACCCGCGCCGTGGATGACATGGTGAAACGTCTCAGAAAGAAGCTGAAAGACCAGAAGAGCACCGTGAAGATCGAGACGGTATGGGGTTATGGATTCCGCCTGACGAGTGGAGGAGAGGCATGAAATTAAGTATCCGGATGAAGATCTTCCTTCCGGTGATGTTACTTCTGATCGCATTTCCGGTTGCAGCGTGGTTCGTGTTCAGCTATGCGCTGGACGGGCATATGAACTACAACGCGAAGAGGGATCTTGGACAGATGGTGAAGACCGCGGAGGAGCTGGCAGATGAGTACAGCAACGTGGATGTGCCGGACGAGACCAATACACCGGATGACAAGAAAAGTCTCTTAAACGCCCTGCGGAACGCAGCTCAGACGGAGTCCGGGGAGTCGAAGATGCTAGTGATCGGAAACAATTACCGGGTGCTGTACCCGAAAAACTACGATGACCAGCCGGAGATGACCCAGATGTACTCGGAGTTCCTGACGAGAATGACCGGAAATGATCCGGCGTTTGAGAGCGGGGAGATCACGGAGGAGAACATAGAGGGAACAAAATATATGATCTATTTCCTGGACATAGGGCAGAACCGGTCCGGGCGTGTTCAAAATGTACTCTTATACTGCCCGATCCATGACACAAGCGTGATCCTGCATGAAGTATCCCGTCTGGTGGTTGTGATCATGGGAGCGATGGCGGGAGTGGCTATCGTCCTGTTCTGGTTCGTCGCCGGAAGTATCTCGGACCCGGTGAGCCGTCTCTGTGAGGCTGCCCGGGGGATCGGTGAGAAGAAGTTTAAGAAGGTGGAGACCGGAACGACGGTAAAAGAACTCTATGAGCTGGAAAATGAGATCAACCAGATGCAGAATAACCTCTTAAAGGCGGACGAGGCAGAGCGGGTGTTCTTCCAGAACGCGTCCCATGAGCTCCGGACGCCGCTTATGTCCATCAGCGGCTATGCCCAGGGGATTCAGAGGGGAGTCTTTGAGGATGTCTCCCAGGCAGCAGGCGTGATCCTGGACGAGAGCAGCCGCCTGACGGAGGTCGTTGACGGGATCCTGACGCTGACGAGAATGGACCAGATGCGGTACCAGGTGGTGCCGGTGGAGATGGGGATCCGGGAGT
>CAVIYT010000256.1:0-3482 GCA_963646925.1 Paludibacteraceae bacterium | reverse complement strand
CATCTGCAATCTGTTCCAGAGATTGGCCTTTCTTTACTTTCTTCACGACCTGACTAATCAATTTATTCGTCTCTCCTTCTTCAAATCCCATCTGCCGAACATTTTTCAAATGGAGTTCTTCATTATAATCTGACCACATGACCCGCTTCACCTCCGCTCTGTCCATATAACGCAAAAAGACTCAAGTCTTTCGACTTGAGTCTTTCATGCGGAAGATGGGACTTGAACCCACACGATGTAACCACCACAAGATCCTTAGTCTTGCTCGTCTGCCAGTTCCGACACTTCCGCGTATCGGGTGTTTCAAGATTTCGTATCTCTCACCGACGCATATTAATATACCACAGTTCTTTTCATTTGACAAGTACTTTTTTGAATTTTTTAAAAAAAATGTTTTTTTAGCAATATTTAAAAAACTGTTGACAAATGTACCACCCTATACTATAATATGTTTTGTCAATGAGATACGTCATCTGACGAGATGCAGAAGTGGCGGAATTGGCAGACGCGCACGGTTCAGGTCCGTGTGATAGCAATATCATGAGGGTTCAAGTCCCTTCTTCTGCACGAAGGCTTAAGTCGAAAGACTTAAGCCTTTTTCGTTGTCCTCTCCACATTCTTCGTCGCGATCAGATCACTCCCCAATCCAAGAATATTCTCTGCCGCAATATCTCCCGCACGAACCGGCGCGTCAAGCGTGATCTGGCGCACTTTTTCCATGACATCAAAGATCCTATCTTTCGGAACCGCACGATTCAAACGCACGCTCACAAGCGGAAGAACGCCGTTCCGCACAACGACAGAGCTCGCGATGGTTCTCTTCGGCTCCTCCACCTCCTGGGCCGCGTACTGTGCCCCTTTCGGGCATAGATTCCCGCTCACGGACGCACACTTTCCGTCTATGATCTCTGCCTCGAGGTCACAGCCGTTCGGGCAGACGATACATGTCATTTTTCTGATCATAAAATACGCACCTCCACTTCCTGCTCTCCCTCAAACGCCTCTTTTTTCACCGGAATCTGGATCATCTCCGCCGGAAGCGCCTTTTTCAGGTGCTTTTTCGCCAACACCTTTTCGCCCTGCCGTACCTCGATGGTACAGTTCTCAAACTTCCGTCCGACACGCATGGAGATTGTCACATCTCTCGTTCCGCTCACCATCATCGGCACCGTATGGTTGATCCCGGCTGCCGCCTTCACCGGAATCCTGCATTCCGGCAGTGTTCCGTTCTTCACATACTCCGCAGCGCCGTCCGCCAGTTTTTCCGCCTCCATGGACACGAAATCTACAAGATCATGGACATGCAGCACATTTCCCGCCGCGAAAAATCCAGGCTGCTCCGTCTGGAAATACTCGTCCACAACCGCGCCTTTCGTCCGCGGATCAAGGTTAACTCCCGCGTCGATGGAAAGCTCATTTTCCGGAATCAGTCCGACAGAGAGGATCACCGTATCGCAGGCATACTCTTTTTCCGTTCCAGGAATCGGCTTCATATGTTCATCCACCTTCGCCACTGTGACTCCCGTGACACGCTCATTTCCATGGATATCCGTGATCGTATGGCCGAGATACAGCGGAATTCCATAATCATTCAGGCACTGCTCAATATTTCTCGGAAGTCCGCTTGGAATCGGCTGGATCTCAAACACAGCCTGCACATGAGCTCCCTCAAGCGTCAGGCGTCTCGCCATGATCATTCCGATATCGCCGGATCCCAAGATCACAACTTCCTTTCCGATCATGCGGTTATAAAGATTGATGTACGCCTGCGCGACACCTGCCGTAAATACCCCCGCCGGACGCTCTCCCGGAATCCCCAGGGCGCCTCTCGTCCGCTCCCTGCATCCCATGGTGAAGATCACAGCCTTTGCCTGGATCTTTCTCAGTCCCTCCGAGGATGCCAGCGTCACGACTTTATCCGGAGTCACCGAAAGGACTGTCGTGTCCGTCACATGCGGAATCCCAAGTTCCATCACTTCATCGATAAATTTCTGCGCATACTCCGGTCCGCTCAGGGTCTCCCCAAATCTTGTAAGACCGAATCCATCATGAATACACTGGCGCAGGATGCCGCCCATAGTCTTCTCCCGCTCCACGATCAGAACATCCTTAATTCCCTTTTTATAAAGCTCCACAGCCGCCGCAAGCCCCGCAGGACCGCCTCCAACGATCACTACATCCCGTGTCTCCATTTTACTTTGCCTCCCTTCTCACTTCGCCGGTAAACATCCAGGAATTCTGTCTCGTGTACCGGATATCCGTATCTTTCACGCCAAGCTCGTCCTCGATCATCTTTTCGATCCTCATCTGGCAGTAGCCGCCCTGGCACCGTCCCATCATGGATCTCGTCCGGTACTTGATCCCGGTCATCGTGTGCACACCAAGCGGGTTGTGGATCGCCTGCAGGATCTCCGCCTTCGTCACCTTCTCGCACCGGCAGATCACTTCCCCGTAGTTCGGATCCGCCTCAATGAGCTTCGCCTTCGTCTCATCATCCTGCTCATCAAACCGGATAATTCCTTTCCGTTTCGGATCGAATTCCGGATTTTCCTCAAATGTTTCATACTCCTGCATCATGCGGACCACCATGCGGCCGATCGGAACCGCCGCCGTGAGTCCCGGAGACTCAATTCCCACAAGATTCACCGCATGAGGCGCCAGCTCCGGCCGGATCTCGATCTTGAAATCCTGGATCGTCCCGTTCTCATCCACCCATTTCGGAAGAATACCAGAGTAATTCCGGATATAATCCGCTTTCTTGATGTACGGCCAGATCTCAGACGCACTCTCAGCAAGATAATCCATATTTTCCTGCGGAACACCGTAATAAGTAAAATTCTCCGTCGTCTCCGCGTTCGGTCCAATGATCACATTTCCATCCGTGGTATTTGTGACATGGATCCCCATATATGTATTGCTCGGAACCGGATAGATCGGCATCGGGAGAAGAGCTCCCGTTCTGCGGTCGAGAATAATGTAATCTCCCTTCGATCCGATCACACGGTATCCCTTGATTCCCAGCATGTCGGAGATCTTTCCGCAGCCAAGACCGGCGCTGTTGATCACCCAGCGCGACTCAAAAACTCCATGTTTTGTAGTCACCGAATAAAACGCTTCCCCCGCCTCGTCCTTTCCGCGGCTGATCCCGGTCACTTCGTGGTCAAAGAAATATTCCGCTCCGTTCTGAGCCGCATTCTCCGCCAGGGCGATCGTATAATTAAACGGATCCACGATCCCGGAATTCTCCGAAAACATGGCGAACTCCCCCACTGCTGTCGGAACGAGCCTGTGCAGCTCCTCTTTATTTAAGAGATGAAGCTTCGATGCCCCGTTCTTTTCTCCCTGGGCGATCGTCCTCTTTAACGTCTCCAGATCTTCCGGTGTTTTTCCCACAAGCACCTTCCCGCATCGCTTAAAAGCAAAACCGAGATCCTTCGACAACTCATCCATCCCCCGGTTTCCCTCCACACAAAGCTTCGCCT
>CAVIYT010000255.1:0-3509 GCA_963646925.1 Paludibacteraceae bacterium | reverse complement strand
CGCCGGTTACTGCAAAGGATTTGCTTATGGTCTTAATCCATTGGAGTAAAGCGTGATGGTATATTTTCCATTGTACGGGATGTTATTTCGTCCATTCTCGGCCTCTACATCATTATAAAGAACAAACAGATCACCGATGAGATACCAGTCATCGATCATGTTCAGTTCTTTCGTATCGCTGGTCGGGTCCGTTAAGGTCACGCGCTCGATCGGAACGGTGATTCCATAGACCATGTCTTTTACGGTGAAGTGTAAATTGCGTCCGGAAATTGCACTTTCGGAGATCAGAAGAGTCGGAGCTTCCTTATTGACAACATGGATGGATGCCATAGCGGAGCTTCCAGCTGCGGAGCGCACGCGTACATAGTAACGTCCGTTGCTTCTGAAATTATCCTGACCAAGTTTGATGGTAAGTGTGCCGACTTTTCCCTGACCATGAGCGACATTATCTTTAGCCTCGAACTGCAGATGGTCATTGATCGTGTTGCGGTTTTCGTTGTATGCAACAAGTTCCAGACCGGAGATCGCGTCAAACCATGCTTTTTCTTCTGCAGTATTGTAGTTGAACATGATGGTCACGGTTCCATTCCCGTCTTTGTCGATCTCAGCATCCGGAGAATAGCTCGGATGAGCTTCCTGAACGGAACCCATAGCGATCGTTGTCTTGGACGGAGCCACACGAACATTTCCTTCGTCGTCATAGTTTGTGAGATAGTAATCCCAGACAGGAATTGCACCATGTCCAAGGAGCTTTTCTGGAAGATAGCCAGCTTCTGTGTAAACAGAATCCTCATCGGCTTTTTTATTCAGGACAACGCTTTCAGCTTTTTTGGAATCTTCTTTGGAAACTGCAGTTACCATTGTTGCTGCCGTTGTTATCGGAACCGTTATTACCGGAATTACCACTGTTGTTATTGGAACCGTTTCCGTCATTGCTGCTGCCGCCGTTATTACTGGATCCATTGCCGCTATTGCTGCTTCCGCCATTGCCGGAACTGTGGCTTCCGCTGGAAGAAGAGGAACCGCTTCCAGAAGCACTGGAACCTGTAGAGGACTCTTTTTCAATCGGTGTTCCGTCAGCCTTTACTGCGGATGCGATACCTTTCTGATCATGACGGATGGAACCGTCAGCGTTTACCCAGCGGCCGTCAGCGTTTACCTTATAGCCGTCCGGAGTTGTAGTGTTCATATATAATTTGCCGGCATTTCCTGCGGCATCTGTTCCAAAGTAGTAGCAGGAATTGTCGATCCACTGCCATCCTGTAAGCATTGCGCCGAAATCAGCGCCCGGAACGGTATTCATGAAATACCAGTTTCCGTTTGAATCTTTCATCCAGCCTGTATGTAAACGACCTTCTACGCCACCCTGGTCAGCTGCGGATTCAAGATAAAACCATTTACCGTTTGTATCCTGGATCCATCCGGTTTTCATGAATCCTGTAGCCGGATCGATATAGTACCAACCGGACTCTTTGTAGATCCAACCGGTACTTGGCTTCTGGTTTGCATCATAATGTTTCCATCCCTGTGCTTCCTGCTTCCAAGTTCCCTGGGTATATGCCTGAGCAGCATACCCTGTGTTGGAACTGGAAATGGCAGAAAAAGCTGTGCCAACCTGTGAAAAAACGCAGGCAGCAGTAAGTACCGGGATTGCGGTCTGTCGAAATAACTTTTTCTTCACTTTTGTTCCCTCCTGTTAGTGCGAACTAATTTTAGCGAAAATAGTATATTTGGAAGAAAATGAATGTCAATAAAATAACATAAAAATGAGAATGAGAACCTTTCTCAAATAAAAACTTAAATTTTTGAACTATAAATATGTCGAAAAAACAGACAATAACAGGGATAAGATTCAAAAAATTATGAGATCACAATAAAAAAACATAAAAATGGTAAAATTTGGCAAAAAGGCACTGTAAAAAAGGAAGATAAAAAAATACTTCCTATTTAAATGTGATGTTAAAATTACAACAATAAAGAGGTTGCTAAGAGCCATAATCGAGTTTATTTTACCTGTCGGATATGTTATACTAACAGGTAAATGACAGTGCCGAAATGAGAATGCAGTGTCATGATGACGGTGACAGAAAATAAATTATGGATGTCGATCAGGAGACAAGGTGGAGGTATTATGAACATCACAAAAGTATGGGCGGTATATTTCAGCCCCACGGGAAACGCGAAAAAGGTAATCACGACGATGGCGAAAAAGGCGGCGGAATGTCTTGGGGTGCCGGTGGAGGCGTTTGACTTTACACTTCCGGAGAACCGGGAAGGTGTTGTAAGTTTTACGGCGGAAGACCTGGTATTTTTCAGCACGCCGGTCTATGCGGGACGAATTCCGAATAAGATGCTGCCGTATGTACAGGCTGCTTTTGAGGGAAATGGGGCGCTGGCGGTGCCGGTGTCTGTTTTCGGAAATAGAAATTTTGACAACGGTCTGATCGAGCTGCGCAATGAGCTGGAGCTTCACGGCTTCCATACGGTCGCTGCGGCGGGAATTCCGACGGAACATGTATTCAGCAGCAAGCTTGCGACGGGACGTCCAGATGCGGATGATCTTGTGAAGATCGGAGAATTTGGTGAGAAAGTCGCAAAGAAGGTTTCTGAGATGACGGAGATCCCGGCAAAGATCGAGGTCCGCGGCGATGATCTGGTGACGGCTTACTATACACCGCTTGGAACCGACGGAAAACCGGCAGTATTCTTAAAGGCGAAACCGAAGACAGACCCGGAGAAATGCACAAAGTGCGGAATCTGCGCGACGGTCTGTCCGATGGGATCGATCCCGAAGGACGCGCCGGATACATGCACCGGAATCTGCATCAAGTGCCACGCCTGCATCAAGGCATGTCCGACAGGCGCAAAGTACCTCGATGACTCGGCATTCCTGTCCCATGTGGAGATGCTGAAACAGAATTACACGAGACGGGCTGAGGCGGAGTGGTTTATCTGATGAGAGGTCATGCAGAATAGGGAGAGAAAAGCTTTGAGCGAATCAAAAAAGCAGAAAGAGAAAAAAGAAAGCTCCATGAAACGCCTTTTTGAATATGCCGGTTCTTTCTGGTATCTTACGATCGCGTAATGGGTCCTTTCTGTGATCAGCGCGTGGCTGGCGCTGGTTCCATTTTATTTTATCTGGCGGATCATAAAAAAGGTGCTGGAAACGGCACCAGACTTTGAAAACAGCGGCAGCATCGTTACATACGGCTGGCTTGCGGTGGCGGCGGCCATCGCGTCGATGCTCATCTATGTGACCGGACTCATGTGCTCCCACATCGCGGCCTTCTGCGTCCAGGCGAACATGAGATCCCAGATGATGAGACACATTCTGACACTTCCCATGGGTGTCATGGACCAGGCGGGAACCGGACGGATCCGGAAGATCGTAAATGAGTCCAGCGCCGCCACGGACGAGGAAGTCCTTGCGGCGGCGAAGCTTGCCCACTGCGATGAGTTTGCGGAGAAGCTGCCGGATCGGTGGAATACGGTGATCGGTGAGAATGGAT
>CAVIYT010000254.1:0-3585 GCA_963646925.1 Paludibacteraceae bacterium | reverse complement strand
CAACAAAGAGCACGCGAAAGTTCTTGAAGCCAGCGGAATCCCGGCAGTTGCCTTTGCGACCATCGGCTCCGACAGCCCAGCAGACCCGTTAGAGCGCTACAAACAGTGGATTTCCCTCTTAGAGGATGTCTTCGGTGAGGACGGAAAGATGAACGATTTCTTTGAGAGAGGCGACGCCATCGTTGCGGACGTGGAAGGCCGCATCGCCGAGATCCCGGAGGAAGAGCGCCCGACAGCCATGATCTTATACAAAGTCAACGACGGCGTTCCGCAGGTAGCCGGAAAAGGAATCTTCGGTGACTACTGGCTCCAGCACCTCGGCGTTAAGAACGTGGCAGAAGAGGCACAGGGATTCGCCCAGGTAAGCTTCGAGCAGATCTATGACTGGGATCCGGAGGTCATGTTCGTAAACGGCCCTGGACTCTTCAAAGTCACAGAGACAGACATTCTTGAAAACAAGATCGAGGGCGCGGACCTCTCAACGATCCAGGCAGTCAAAGACGGACGTGTCTATGACACAACCCTGGGCATGTGGAACTGGTTCACACCGAACCCGGACGCGCCGCTTGTTCTCGCATGGCTCGCATGCAACACCTACCCGGAACAGTTCGCGGATTACCCGCTTGAGGACACGATCCGCGAGTATTATAAGGCAAGCTACAACTATGATGTGACAGATGAGGAACTGGAGGAAATGATTCACCTGCGATGAAAAATACGATCTGGATCCGAAACAACCATTTTACACCCCTGGCAGTGATCATGATGATCCTTCTGCCGGTGGCAACAGCTCTTGTCTGCCTCTGCATCGGAAGAATGAATCTCTCGGTGGGAGATGTGACAGATACGCTGATCCGGGCGTTTCTTCACGGGGATAAGAGCAGTCAGAACTATTCCATCGTTGTGAACTTAAGACTTCCAAGAATCTTAATGGCAGTGATCGTCGGCGCGGGACTCACCTGCGCCGGTGACACGTTCCAGTCCCTGTTTTCCAACCCGCTCGCGACCCCGGATATCCTGGGTGTCACAAGCGGAACATGCGTGGGCGCGATCCTGGCGATCTTAATGTCAAAAGGGATCCTGGAGACGCAGATCATCGCTTTAGTCTTTGGTCTCGCGTCCGTCTGGGTGACGATCCGGCTTGCGGGAAACAAGGACGGACAGTCGGTGGTGTTTTTAGTGCTTTCCGGCGTGATCATCTCATCCCTTTTTAACGCCATCGGCTCCCTCTTAAAGTACACCGCGGATCCGTCTGACAAGCTCCCGGAGATCACCTACTGGCTCATGGGAAGCTTCACAAGCGCGTCCTACAAGAAGATCATGATCGGCTCGCCGCTTATTTTTGCGGGAATCATCGTGATCTACCTGCTCCGCTGGAAACTGAACATCCTTTCCTTAAGCGAGGATGAGGCGAGAGCCAGCGGAATCGACTTAAAGAAGACAAGACTGGCGTTTATCCTGGCCGCTACCGTGATCACCGCATCCAGCGTGTCCATGTGCGGACAGGTGGGCTGGATTGGCCTTCTGATTCCGCACTGCGCGAGAATGCTCACAGGCAGCAACAACCGGTTCGTGATCCCGGTGAGTATCAGCCTCGGCGCAAGCTTTATGATCGTGATCGACACACTGTCACGAAGCATCAGCGTCATTGAGCTGCCGCTCTCGGTACTTACTGCTATCATCGGCGCGCCGGTGTTTATCTCATTATTAAAGAAGAACAGGGGGACTCTCAGATGATACTGGAAGTGAAAAACGGATGCTTCGGCTATCCGAAACAGCCGGACATCTTAAAAAATGTGAACCTCAGACTGGATGAGGGGCGGATCCTGGCGATTCTCGGTCCCAACGGTGTCGGAAAGACAACGATGCTCAAATGCATGACGGGACTCCTTTCTTGGAGAAGCGGGGACAGCTTTTTATACGGGAAAAACATCAAAGAGCTCTCCTCAAAGGAGATCTGGTCCTCCCTGTCCTATATTCCGCAGACCCACGGCTTTGCCTTTTCCTTTACGGGACTTGAGATGGTCATGCTGGGCAGAAGCGCCCATCTTGGAACCTTTGAGCAGCCGGGAAAGAAGGAACTTCAGATGGCGGAGGAGATGATGGAACGGATCGGCATCACAAGACTGGCGAAAAAGGACTGCAACCGGATGAGCGGCGGGGAACTGCAGATGGTGCTGATCGCGAGGGCGCTGATCAACGAGCCGAAGCTTATTATTCTCGACGAGCCGGAGACAGGACTCGACTTTCACAACCAGATCCTGGTGTTAGATCTCATCGGACGGTTAGCCCACGAGGAGGGGATCTGCGCGGTCATGAACACCCACTACCCGACAAACGCCCTGTCGATCTCGGACGACGCGTTTATGCTGAACCGGGAGGGCAGCTATATCTACGGAAACACGGAAGAGGTGCTGACGGAGAAGAATATTTCCAGGTCCTTTGACGTGAACGTTGTGGTAAACCAGGCGAGATTCGGGGAGCGGATCGTAAAGAGCATCATCCCGGTGTCCATCACCGGGCAGAGTGCATGAATAGAAGGAGACAGAATATGGAAGACTTAAGAGAGGTACTGAACCGCAACCGTGCCTTGTATGAGAAATATCATGAAGAGATGCCGTGTATCTCAGAATTTGTCATGGGATACCGCTGGCTCATGGCGGCAGATAAAAAAGACCATATCTCCCTGGCACTCCGTGTCGGAGAGGAAAAGCCGGTGAAGGAGCAGACAGCCGTTTTAAAGGCGCTTCTGGACCGTCCGGTGGATGAAGTTCTTGAGGAAATCATTGACGAGAACGACCACGAAAAGCGGACCATCGCCACGGCGCTGTCAAACCTCATGAGCAAGCCGTTCAACACAGTGGAGCGCCTTGCAGACCGCGGAATCATCCGCACGGAGGGACAGAAATTTCCTTACGATGTGGCGGGAAAGAAGGTCGGAATCATCGGATACGGCCTTTACAACAACTTTTTCCTCGGAAAATGCGCTGAGTTCCACGCCTTTGATTTCAGAAAGGAAAAGGATCTTTTGAGCATCCGGGTCGGAAAAGAGGAGACCCTGTATCCGCAGAACATCCACTGGCATCTGGGGGAGAACGCTTTGGAGCATATCGATATTCTGGAGACACTGGATATCGTCATCATGACCGGCTGTACCATCGTGAACGACACCTACCGGGGAATCTTAAACGCCTGCAAAAACGCCGAGATCCGCGGAATCTACGGACCGAGCTCCGAACTCTGCCCGGAATATCTCTTTGACCTTGGATACAACTATATTTTCAGCGGTTCCGTCCGGGATAAGGAAGAGTATTTAAGCGCCACCTTCGACGATCTGCCGAAGGGAAACGATTTAAGCTACATGAACATCTATGAGCTTACAAGGAGGTCATGATTTGGAACCCCGTGTATTTGAGATCGCGAAGGAACACATCCCGAAGCCGGGAATGACGGTTTCCACTACAGCCTTGGGAAAGCTGGATCCGGTTCATCACTTTACGCTCGGCGCAGGGACCACCATCAGTGCGGAGACCTACGACTGCCCGATCCTTTATATTGGAGCAGGCGGATGCGGAGATTTCGTCC
>CAVIYT010000253.1:0-3646 GCA_963646925.1 Paludibacteraceae bacterium | reverse complement strand
GACTACCTTCTGCCCCGGGCGGATCTGCATTCCCATAACAGCGGCCTCGCCATCCACGAGAACCTTTCCTTCCTCCACAAGCCTGTCCGCCTCTCTTCTCGAGCAGACGCCGGCATCACTCAAATATTTATTTAAACGAATCGTTCCTTCCAATCTGTTTCTCCCTTTTGTTCGTATTTCTTATTAAAATTTGCCCTTGCGCCCATTATATCGTTTCTGGGGGGTGAATGCAAGAAAAAACGCCTGTCAGCCCGGGAGATTTCCCAGATCTGCAGACGTTTTTATTATCTCACTCCCTGGTACTCCAGGGCATCAAAAAATGCATCTGATAGGAATCGAACCTACGCACGCGGCTCCGGAGGCCACTGCTCTATCCACTGAGCTACAGATGCATCTCTAATAGTATACAATAGTTTTCTGATTCTTGCAAGGGGATGGCGATTATTTTTTCAAAAACTAAATATAGTCTCGCCTGCAAAGTTGATTTTTCCTCTGCGAATCAAGGATGCGGCAGACCCGATATTGATGTCTTTGACCCATCCGGGCTGCCGCGCTCGGTGTGAGAATGTGCCAAGGCACATTCTTTTTTTTATACACTAGTGTTTTCTTGTAAACAGATAGTACGACGGAGTCCGGTTCGCGCAGTCTTTGGCGAGAACCTCCAGACTGCAGTAGACGAAGCCATTTACGACTCTCGCCTTTCCTTCCCTGCCTGGCTCCTCGTATTTTCCTTCCTTATAGGACGGATCCAGAATGCATGCCTCATCGCCGTCAATGGACACGACAAGAATATAGTGTCCGCCATGGGTAAACACGCCGGTGTATCCTTCGCGGTCACCTCCGGAGTTCGCGATTGCGAGTCCGCCTTTTGCCAGATGTGCCCTTAACACCTCCAGATCACTCGTCTCCCCATAGGTCAGATCAAATTTTTCTGCCACTGCGGGTCCTAAGATCTTAAGACTTGTTCCGATCTCACGGTTCGCTCCGACCTCATTGGATAACTTCAGGCAGTCTGTGAGCTCGTATGTGGACAGTGTCAGGGCGTCCACCATCATGCACAGGCAGCTCGGTCCGCAGCCCGCAGCCGCCACGTTCCGCTTCTCCTCCGGCACTCCGCCGTGGTCTAAATTATGTTCATATGGGATATCTCTGTGTTCCAACTGATTGATGTATTTCATTGCAGCCGCTCCCTTCCATTTTCCGCATCCGTTCAATGCTTTTGATGCCCCTATCGTATCACCGGAATCTAAAAACAACAAGATATATTTTGAATGTTTCCCGGTTGTTATTTATTCATTGCACAAACAGCTGCCGATTTTCTCCATATTCCGGCACGTCTCATTGATTTTTCTTTCCGATTCTGCTACAATGGCATGGAACTTTTTGATAAGGATGCCAAACAGGAGATAGAGAAAATGAATGTAACAGATTTTAACTTTGAACTGCCGCCGGAACTGATCGCGCAGGATCCGCTTGAGGACCGTTCTGCTTCCAGGCTGCTTGTATTAGATAAAAACACCGGAGAGATGGAACACCGTCATTTTCGCGATATTTTACAGTATCTGAAAAAAGGCGACTGCCTTGTTATCAATGATACAAAGGTTATCCCGGCCCGTCTCATGGGACATAAGATCGGAACAGACGCTGGAATCGAAGTTCTTCTTTTAAAGAGAAAATCCGACAATGTATGGGAAACGCTCGTAAAGCCGGGCAAAAAGATGAAGATCGGCGCGGAAGTGTCCTTCGGTGACGGACTTTTAAAAGGAAAAGTCATCGATGTGGTCGATGAGGGAAACCGTCTGATCCAGTTTGAATATGACGGAATTTTTGAGGAGATCCTGGACAAACTCGGTCAGATGCCGCTGCCGCCGTACATCACCCACCAGTTAAAGGACAAGAACCGTTATCAGACCGTATACGCGAAACATGAGGGATCTGCTGCCGCTCCAACAGCCGGCCTGCACTTCACAAAGGAACTTTTACAGGAGATCGAGGATATGGGTGTGAAAATTGCTCATGTAACACTTCATGTGGGTCTCGGAACTTTCCGTCCGGTAAAAGTTGACACGATTGAGGAGCATCACATGCACTCCGAGTTCTACATGGTAGAAGAGTCTGAGGCCAAGAAGATCAACGAAACAAAGGCAGCCGGCGGACGTGTGATCTGTGTCGGCACCACAAGCTGCCGTACCCTGGAATCCGCAACCGGCGAGGACGGAATCTTAAAAGCCGGAAGCGGATGGACTGAGATCTTCATCTACCCGGGATACAAATTTAAGATCCTGGACTGCCTGATCACAAACTTCCACCTTCCGGAATCCACTCTCGTTATGCTCGTATCCGCACTTGCTGGACGGGAACATATCCTGAACGCATATCAGGAGGCGATCAAGGAGAGATATCGGTTCTTTAGTTTTGGAGACGCGATGTTTATTCACTAATTAAATATGGACAAATAGCAAATCCCGACGTGACCAAAATATGGATTCTTCCCCATATCCGGTTCCGCCGGGATTTTATCATTCAAAGCCTTATATTAATCTAACGGAAATACAACTGTAAGCAGCATCTTAAAATCTTCCTTCGCAAACACCGCATGGGGCTTTTTCGCCGGCATTACGAGGACATCTCCTGCTTTGCAGATATGTTCCACACCGTCTACGGTAAACTGTCCGACGCCCTCAAGGACATGCACCATGGCATCTCCTGTGGAATCGTGGGTGCTGATCTCCTCGCCCTTGGAGAACGCGAATAATGTGAGGCTGACCGTCTTGTTCTGCGCAAGAGTCTTGCTGACGATCTGGCCCGGTGCCGCGTTGATCTGTCCTGCCAGATTTAATACTGTTTCATGATCGATATTTTTAATAAAAGCCATATTCTTTTTCCTTCCTCTCCGTATCCGCTCATGATCCGTTTCTTATTTTATAGTCTATCACATTCCCACAGTTTTGTATGTTGTAAATACAACAAAATTTTGCCTGCATGTCAATTTAGGGCATCGATTCTTGTGAATCATCACGATTGATTTGCGAACAAATTTCCGGTAGAATACACCTATCCTTTTATTTTACATCCTGTAACTGCCCGGTATTCTGATTCCTGGCCGAATCAGCACAGCCCGTTCTACAAACCGGCCGTGTCCCACCGGGCAGATACAAAAAACATTCTAAATTTCTATACTGCAAATCATGCAAAAACAAATCTATTAATCTACGAACACTTCAGGAGGTATTAACTATGAACTACGAAGAATTCTGTGCCGCACTGCAGGAAGAACTTTTTAACAGACTGGACACCGACTATTCGATCCACAGGGAACGTGTCCTTAAAAATAATGGAGTTGTACTCGATTCCCTGGCTCTCTTAAGGTCTGGGAAACACTGTTCCCCCGTGATCTCCCTGGAGATGCTCTACGAACAGTTCGAAAAAGGCCGTTCTCTGTCCGAACTCTGTGAATATATGATATCGGTTACGAATACAGAGCTGCCGCTTTCCGTGACGAATCTCACTTCATTAAACAACTTTGAGGATTTCCGTAACCGGATCGTCTGGCGGCTCATCTCCCGCGATAAAAATGAAGAACTGTTAAAAACCGTCCCCTGGATGCCGTACCTGGACCTTGCGGTGGTCTTCTCCCTGATGATCC
>CAVIYT010000252.1:0-3651 GCA_963646925.1 Paludibacteraceae bacterium | reverse complement strand
TTGTTTGCTGTGCGTTTAAGGTAATGGCTCCCCTCTACTTCTCATTTTCAATCTTCTCCTTTGTTCCGGTTCTCAAGTATTTCCTGCTGTGTCATATGCCCGGAACCTCTTCTCTATATGCAGATAACCGTTCAGCCCCGCCGCATCCCTGCAGCAGATATCTGCAATAACCAGACTGCCGAACGGTCCCTGAGTTCATTTTTCTATGCCGGCTGACCGCACTTTCATAGATCCAGCGCCTGTTTTAAAGGCACCGGGCTACTGTCAACCAGACATTTTAGATCTCCCCGTGGAACACTTCCGCTGCCGGACCTGTCATAAATACGGT
Organism: Paludibacteraceae bacterium; assembly: GCA_963646925.1. Lineage (GTDB taxonomy): Bacteria > Bacillota > Clostridia > Lachnospirales > Lachnospiraceae > Pilosibacter. Next base: position 3,323 of record CAVIYT010000252.1, on the reverse strand, counting down.
GTCCTTTTCCCTGTCCCAGCGGATCAGAAGATCACCGCCAAGCAAAGTCACACGAACATCATCATCCGTGAGACCATTTAAGATGCAGGCGACCGCTGTCGCGCAGGCGCCGGTTCCGCAGGCAAGTGTCTCGCCGGATCCGCGCTCCCAGACACGCATGTTTACATGTCCGCGGTCCACAACTTCCACAAATTCCGTGTTGGTGCGGTCTGGGAATTTCTCATGGACTTCAAAGGACGGACCGATCTTTTCGATCTCCATATCCTTGATTCCATCCATAAATATCACTGCGTGGGGATTTCCCATGGACACGCCGGTAAAGCGGTACTCTTTTCCGTCCACCGTGATCGGCTCCCCGATCTCAGAGGTCTGCACCGGGCGGCCCATATCTACCGTCACAAGTTCCACCTTTCCGTCCTTTACTTTCATGGACAGGTGCTTGATTCCGGATGCCGTCTCCACATCGATCTCCGGCTTATCCACGATTCCGTGGTCGTAGGCGTACTTTCCGACGCAACGGATCCCATTTCCGCACATCGCGCCCCGGGATCCATCCAGATTATACATATCCATCTGGCAGTCCGCAACTTTTGACGGCTTGATGAGGATCAGTCCGTCCGATCCGATTCCGAAATGGCGGTCGCTGACCATCTTTGCCGTTTCGCAGGGATCTTCCACTGTCTCTTCAAAACAGTTTACATAAACATAATCATTTCCGATGCCCTGCATCTTCGTGAATTTCATATCTTATTCTCCTATGTGCTCCATCCCCTGTGCGAGGATCGTCTGGATGTGACCGTCCGCAAGAGAGTAGAGAACGCTCTTCCCTTCCCTGCGGAACTTGACAAGGCGCATCTGCTTCAGGATCCGAAGCTGGTGGGAGATCGCAGACTGTCCCATACCGAGAAGACTTGCAATATCGCACACACATAACTCCGACTGGCTGAGCGCATACAGAATACGGATCCTCGTGGAATCCCCGAAGATCCGGAAGAATTCCGCAAGGTTCTGGAGCTCCTCGCCTTCCGGCATCACGTCCATCACCCGTTTTACCACCTTGTCGTGGACATGAATAAACTCACAGTGCGGGGCGATCTTTTCGTCCTCTCTGATACCCATGTTCCTGCTCCTTTATCTGCTGCCGTCGCGGATCACGCGGACAGCCGCTTTTCCGTACTTAGCGCACGAGAAGTTTGCTTACCTCGTACTGCTCCTCCGGAATATCTTTCTTCATATTCAGTGCTTCCTGAATATCGAAATCTACAAATTTACCATCCTTGTAAGCGATGATACGGTTGCTCTTTCCTTCCGCGAGAAGTTCCGCAGCCTTCGCGCCCATGATAGACGCGTATACGCGGTCCTTACAGGTCGGTGTGCCGCCTCGCTGGATGTGACCGATGATCGTAGCGCGGGTCTCGATTCCGGTAGCGGCTTCGATTCTCCTCGCCATGGAAGTGGAATGTCCGATTCCCTCGGCGTTGATGATAATGTGATGCCTCTTGCCGCGTTTTCTGTTCTCGATGATCCGGTTGATCAGGTACTGCTCATTTCCGTCGTAGCGCTCCGGGAGAAGAATATCCTCCGCGCCGTTGGCGATACCGCACCAGAGAGCGATATATCCGGCATTTCTTCCCATAACCTCGATGATACTGCAGCGCTCGTGGGAGGTGGAAGTATCACGAACCTTATCGATGGCTTCCATGGCTGTATTTACAGCGGTATCGAAACCGATCGTATAGTCGGTACAGGCGATATCAAGGTCGATGGTTCCCGGAAGTCCGATCGTGTTGATTCCGAGGGCGGAAAGTTTTCCGGCTCCGCGGAAGGAACCGTCACCTCCGATAACAACGATACCATCGATTCCATGCTTTCTGCACACCTCCGCGCCGCGCTTCTGACCTTCCTCGGTCGTGAATTCCTCACAGCGGGCTGTGTAAAGGATCGTACCGCCGCGGTTGATCGTATCCGCAACGCTTACGCTGTCCATATCTACGATTTCTTCCTGAAGGAGTCCGGCGTAACCACGCATGATTCCCTTTACCTTCAGTCCTTTATTGATAGCAGTTCTTACAACTGCACGGATTGCCGCGTTCATTCCAGGGGCATCGCCGCCGCTGGTCAATACTCCGATCGTTCTGACTTCTTTCTTTGACATATGGGTTTCCTCCACAAAAAAATTCTGTCATTCATTCGCCGTATACGCCATTATTTTAATACAATTTTCTATTCTTTTCAATGACCTTTTGCACAACCTTGACATTTTTTTCACCAAGGATCCTGTACAGGCGGTTCAGAAGATCAGGCCCCGCGAGGACCGCCCAGTTCTCGGAAAGTCTCCGCATTTTCCGCTCTTCTTTTAAATACATGATGACCCTGTCTTTTCCGTCAGAATCACGGAGCACCGCCATCACATCGTCGATGTGGTTCTCGTAGAATGCCTGGTTCTCAAACTGGAGCCAGAGCTCATTTGGGATATCTGTGAACGGGATCACTTCCTCGCAGATGAGCTTTCCAACCGGGTCGTCGCCGATGGATGCCCGTCCGCGGATGAACACCTTGTTTTCCTCGGTGAATGCCTGGCGATGATTTTCATAAATCTGTGGGAATACCAATACTTCAACAGTTCCAACAAGATCCTCCACAGTGAGAAATGCCATAAGTTTGTTCGTCTTTGTAGTCTTCACCTTTTTCGACGTGATCATACCGCCGATGACCACATTGGAATTATCCTCCACAACGGTCTTTCCGTCCTCGTCCACGACGAAATCAGAGGTTCTTGCCGTCACATTTTTCTCCCAGAGTTCCCGGTACTCTTCCATCGGATGACCGCTGACATAGATGCCGATGGTCTCCTTCTCGAATGCCAGAAGCGTCTGCTTGTCGTACTCGCCCACATTCGGGAACGTGATGTGGAAGTTGTCCTTTTCCTCCTCCGGGGCAATATCGAAGAAGCTCATCTGGCCTTCCATGACCGTCTTTTTCTCCTTGGACTTGCTCTCTAAAAGGTCGCCGGAGACGATAAGTTTCTGCTTCCTCGTTCCCGGAAGTGTGTCCAGGGCACCGGATTTTATGAAGCTCTCAAGCGTTCTCTTGTTGACTTCCTTGTTGGACATTCTGGACACAAAATCATCCAGGTTCTTGAAAAGTCCGCCGCTCTCACGCTCGGCGATGATCACATCCACCACCGCCCGGCCAACGCTCTTGATGGCGGAAAGTCCGTAGCGGATCCCGTTTCCGGATACGGAGAAGCCGCTGTATCCCTCGTTGATATCCGGCGGCAGGATCGGAATTCCCATGCTGCGGCAGGCGAGAATGTACTCGGA
>CAVIYT010000251.1:0-3964 GCA_963646925.1 Paludibacteraceae bacterium | reverse complement strand
AGCAGCTTATCGATGTCCACCGGCTGTTTCGGGTCCGTGATCATGCGGATGATTCGTTCCACGAGGACTGCCGTCTTTCCGCTTCCCGCTGCCGCCGAGACAAGGAGATTCCGATGTCTCGTCTCGATGACCTTTTTCTGTTCGTCTGTCCACTTTGTCGCCATTACAGAATCTCCTTTCCGTCATTTTCTTTTCCAGGCGCTTTCTTTTTCCCGCTTTCTGCGCCCGCTGAAGTTTTCTTCTTCGTTTTACCTGGATCCACCTGTGCAGTATTTTCCTTATCCGCAGCATCTTCCACCGCACCGGAATCCATCTCCTCCTCACCCTCTTCCGGATCAATTTCCTTCCAGATCTCTTCCGCCTTCATAGGCTTAAATCTCCGGAATCCATACCCGTCAGTCTTCAGGTCAAACCCGCACACACTGTGATACGGGCAGTAATCGCACGCCGTCCGGTTCCCCTGCTTGTAGGGATCCACCGCCACGTTTCCGTCCAGGATCTCCTCTCCCATCTTGGTGAGCTTCTGGTTTACATAATTCGTCAAGTGTGCGAACCGTTTTCCGCCTGCCACGGAGGACTTTAATTCCTGCACGTACCCGTCCTTGAGCGCCACCGGGATCACATCCGATTCCTTTTCGATCTCCCGGTCCATATGCCGGATCACGTCGAGACTGCTGTTCACGAGACCGTTCATGCGAAGTTTCCTAAGGATCCCCGCCTCGATCTCCTCGTCCGTCATTCCGTCCTCTCTGTCGATCACCGGATCGTCGATATGATAGTAGAAGATTCCCGCCGGAACCGCCTGTTTTCCGGGATGCCTGCTCTCCTGAAGCTTTAACGCCGCGTCCATGTAGACCACGAGCTGAAGCTGCAGCCCGTGATATAAAAGCGCCAGGTCAAAGGACGTACTTCCCGACTTATAATCCATGATCTTCACATAGATCTTATCCTCATCCTCAAAGACGTCCATGCGGTCGATGCGCCCCCGGAGGTTCACAGCTTCCCCATCCTTTAACGGGATCCGCGTGCTCACATCCACCTCGAACTCTTCCGGCTCAAAATCGCCCTTCCGGATCTGGTAGATCAGCGCCCGCACCGTGCGGTCCGTGATCCGCTCCACCTTCTTTTCCAGATAGGCGTTTCTCGCGGAACTCTTCATGATCGTATTCCGGTATTTCGCGGAGACTTCCTCCACCGCCCGCTTTACGAGAGCCCGCCGCTCCGCGTCTGTGATGGTCCTAAAATCCTTTCCGTGGTCTCTCACATTGCGGAAAAAGGTATCCAGGGACTGGTGGAACAGATTTCCCATGTCGGAGAGATCCAGCTCGTACTCTTTTCCCGCCCGGAGTCCGAGGCCGTGATTCAGGAAATGGGAATAAGCACATGCCGCGTATCCCTCCATTCTCGTGACACTGCCCCGGAGCAGTGTTCCGTAGAGTTCTCTCGCCGCAGCCTTGCCGATCCCGCCTTTCTTATAGGAATAAGACACCGCCTTCGCGAGATCCTCCATCTCCTCCACCTTCGCCCCATCGGAAGACAGGAAACTGTAGAGTTCCCGCGCCTTCTCATTCTCCGGTGCCATCAGCCGGTCCGGCTCCTGAAGCCAGGAAAGGACCGTTCTTCCCGCCGCCGTCACGGAGACATCCGGCCGTTTTTCTGCCTCCGTCTCCTTAACCGTCAGATCCGGAAACCTCTTTTTCATCTCCCCGATGATTCCGGACGGACGGATCTTTTTTCCCTCCGCCGTCACGGCCGGGTAAGATAAGATCAGCAGATCCGACGGCTTCGTCATCATGAGATAGAGGTAAAACCGCTCCATAAAGCCTTCTTCCCTTGCCGTCGGCGCCAGTTCCATGGAGTTCTTCTTTAAGATCTCCCTCTCATTGTCCGTAAAAAGACCGCCCTTCGAGTGGTCCGCCGGGACCACGCCCTGACTGACTCCCAGGAAAAACAGGACCTTGATCTTATCGAGTCTCGTTCTCTTTAAGTCACCGCAGACTACCCGGTCCGCCCCCGCGGGGATCATGCCCACGGAGAGCTCCGAAAAGCCCGCGGAAAGGATCTCCGCGTACTCTCTCCTTGACACACACTCATCGCCCAGCAGACTCTTAAATTTCTCAAAAAGCTCGATGACGAGACCGTAGATCTCCTCATACTCCCTCGCCTCCCGGTCCATGCCGGAATCCGCGAAGCACACCGAAAACTGTTCCAGTTTTTCCTCCGCGCCAAGAGTCTCCAGAAGCTCCTTTAAAGCGTCCGTCACAACCGCCACCGGAACTCCCCGTCCCGCGCAGCGTTTCCTTAAAACCCGGAGCGGTTCCATGATCTTTTCCCGGAAGGCATTCATTTCCACGAGGTTCAGGTTTTCTCCTCCCTCAAAGGTCTTCTCCCACTCTGCGTCCCATTTTGCGAATCCCCGGATCCCCATGGCCCGCACGTAGATCTCCAGCCGGTCCACGGCCTCCGTCTCCTCCGTCACAAGCCCGGTCCTCAGATACCGGAACATGCTCTCATAGTCGAAGCCTTTCTGCAGAAGGTCTAAGGCGCTCTGGATCAGCCGGATCAGCGGATTTCCAGACACATCCCGGTTTTCATCAAGAAACAGCGGGATCTGATTCTCCTCAAAGCTTCTCGTGATCTCCCGTCCATATCCAGGAAGATCCCCACAGACCAGCGCGATATCCCGGTACCGGTATCCGTCCCTTTTCACAAGCTCCTCGATCCGGTTTGTGATAAAGTCGATCTCATCCGCCGGGTCCTTCGCCTGCACCAGCATGATCTCCCGGTCCCCGCCGTGGTACTGGGTATAAGGGTAGCGGAAAAAGGTCCTCTCCAGATGGTCGAGAGCCGGGCTGTTTCTGAACCGTACCAGAGGGCGTTTATGAAAGACGAGGTCCTGATAGATCTTTACCCCGTTCTCCTCCGCCAGCTGTTTTAACTTTTTCGCCATCTTCCGGCTCATGTCGAAGAGGTCCGTCTCGTCCGACTCTGTTCTGAGATCCATCCCCGGCTCCATCGTCGCGGAGACGGTCACGAAAACGTTTCTGCAGAGCTTTAAAAGAATCCCGATGAGACGGTACTGAATCGGCGTAAAGCCCGTATAGCCGTCTAAGACCATGGTACTGTCCCGCAAAAGGGCAGACTGGTCCGCCACCTGGCAGAGCACGTCAAGAAGCTCCTCCAGCGTGATATATTTCTCCTTCGTAAACTCCCGGAATGCCTCAAAGATCACTTCCATATCCGAGAGTTTCGCCGCCAGGATCTGTCCCACATGTTCCCCGGCTGTCTGTGCCTTTAAGTCCTCCGGCGTCGCCCCGTACTGGTAAAGCTCTGACAGCATGGACTTGATCTCACCGATGAATCCCGGACGGTTCAGGTGGGAGGAAAACATGGTGAGCTCGTCCATCTTTTCCCCGGCAAGCTTTCTGAGGACCATATTTTTACCGGTGTCATCCAGAACCTCCGGCTGCGGCAGGGAGAGTTCCGAAAAGATCCGGTAGGCAAGGCGCTCAAAACTCACGATATCGATGTTCAGCGTTCCATGGTTCGGGTGGAGTCTCACGATCTCCTTCTGCGCCTGCATCGTCGCCTGCTCCGGCGTCACCACGAAAAACCTTCCATCCGGATCCGCGGTGGAAAGTTCGATGATCTTCCTATATATATATTCTGTTTTTCCGGCGCCGGAACCGCCGGCGATGACGCATAATCCCATATCTTCCTCCAGCTTTCATTTTTCACAGCTGGTCAAAATTCATCGCAGCTGCCTTTTATCCTCATACCGTTCATGAATATTTAAACCGTATATGTTCCAACTGAAAATGTCAAGTTGTAAACATCATTTTTTCTGATGTCTTTTCATAAACTATACAAATTATTCCTGCAGAGGATCTATGTTATGAGTTCCAAAACAAAGATCATTGTCCTCAAAATGAAGGAGATCATCTACACCGCGCTCTTTATCGGC
>CAVIYT010000250.1:0-4022 GCA_963646925.1 Paludibacteraceae bacterium | reverse complement strand
TGGCAGCACCTGAACCGTATTTTCGCCGTATTCTCTTTTCCTGCTCTGCTGCCTGATTGCCTGCCTCATCAACATCGCCGCAGGCCCCACCTCCGATGCCGACATGTTCTACATATCCCCATTCCATCCGTCCTCGCAGCCGGTTTTCCACAATATTTCCTGCGTGCATGATGAAGGACGCCAATCACTCTATTTTGCAGATTTCTTCGTTGCTGCAACCAGAAGTAACACAATGAAGATACCCTGAATCAGGCGCTGTCCGCCAACGCTGATGTTTGCCGCATTTAAAAATGTGGACATCAAAGTCATCATGAACGCACCGATGCAGACTGCAATGATATTTGACTTACCGCCTGCCGCGTTTGTTCCGCCGACAAAGCAGGCTGCTATGGACGGAAGAAAATATGTTGTTCCAAGATCCTGATTTGCGCCGCCACAATATGCAGCGTTTAATGCACCTGCCAATCCGCAGAGCGCACCGTTTATCACAAACGCGATGATAACCGTTTTATTAACATGAATGCCTGCCAGTCTTGCTGCTTCGCGCTTCTGTCCGACCGCATGGAGTTGCATGCCGTATTTAGACTTATAAAGGACGAAGAACAGTACAACTGCTATCAGAACAGCAATCGCTGTCATGGAGTTGATTCCAAGAATGTTCGCATTTGTAAATTTAACAAACGTACTGTTCGGAGAGTTCGCAAATTTGTTGGATACGAGCAGGATCACCGTATAGTACAGATATCCTGTCGCCATGGTTGTGATCATTGCGTGGATATTTAAATATACACTAATGCTTGCATTGATGAGTCCACAGACCATGCCGACTGCAATTGCGACGACAAGACCAAGGATAATATTGTGCTGCATGATTTCACAGGAAACATATGCCGCAAGTGTAAGAATGTACTTCTGTGAAATATCGATTGCGCCTTTTCCGCTCGTTACAACGATCATCTGTGCGATACCGAGCAGCATTGCGAATACGCAAAGCTTCAATCCGGCAGTAATGACACGAACATTCACACTTCCGGATACTGCACAGATCAGAATATACAGGATGATGCACCCTGCAACCGGCCAGATCACCGGACTTTCTAATGCTTTTTTCATCTTATTATTCACGATGATCACGCTCCCCTCTGTGGATCAGGAACTTCAAGGCAAGCACGCCTATCAAAATGAGTCCAATGATTGCGGTCTGGTAGTTAGAGTTCATCTTCATTGCTGTTAAGAGTGAATTAATCAGATTCATGACGATTGCCGCCATAACAACTCCAACCGGAACCGGAAGGCCTCCCGCCATATCGCAGCCGCCAAGAATGACTGTAGCAATCGACATCATATTGTAGTTTACAGAACTGTTCGCATCGGCACCATTACACGTGTTTGTGTATGCCATGCCGGCAAGTACTACAAACAATCCGGAGATACCGTATGTAACAACCTTCGCCAACAGATAGCTCCATCCGGAACGTTCCAATGCCTGCACATTGTTTCCGGCACCTCTTAAGACGATGCCATATCTGCAACGGTACAAGATATGCCAGCAAACGGCTCCTGTAACGATTGCTATGATAATCGGAAGCGGAACGACCGGTGTCTTGATTCTCAGGAAATCAGAAAGCCAATCCGGGCATTTTCCGCCGGGTGTCGGACAGATCAGAAGTGCGAGTCCGTACCATACAAACTGTGCACCCATTGTAACTACGATCGCAGGAATCTGGCGAATCTTGATCAGGATCGCAAGTGCTATATAGAGTCCGACAAAAGCAACGAGTCCAACGAGTCCGACAAGTGGATTTCCGGTCAGCCAGATACCAACGATAACATTTACAAGACCTATCGAGTATCCGTTACCCATGTCGACATCGCCGCACATGACGATGAACATCTGTCCGAGCGCTGCAAAGATCAGCGGAAGTGCGGAGCTGGTCTTCATCCGGAGCCCGGAATAAGACATCAGATTTGGATTGATCATGACGTTCGCCGCAAAGATCAGGATCAGTGTGATCAGTGGCAGCATCCACGGCGCTGATAAATATTGCACAAACGTACTCTTCTTTTTCTCTTTGATCTCCTTTTTTTCTGTCTCAATGAACGCGGCTTTTACAAGGTTCGGAACGTCAATCTCTTCACCCTTTAATTCCTTTGTGATGTAACCGTCACGCATAACATAGACACGGTCACAGATTTCCATTTCCATGTCTTCTGTCGAATAAAGAATAATGGACTTTCCCATCTCTCTCGTATCATCAAGTAATTTGTAGATATCCTGTTTCGTTCCGATATCAACACCGGCAGTTGGGTCATTTAAAATAATGATGTCCGCCTCGGATGCGATGCCGCGGGCAATCAGGGCTTTCTGCTGGTTTCCGCCGGAAAGAGACATGATATTGCTGTCGATTCCTTCTGCTCGGAATTTCAGCTTATCGTACCATTCCTGTGCCGATCCGTCTGCTTTCTTTGTGTCAATCAAAAGCTTACCTTTGACGCGATCAAGGTTTGCGATCAAAATGTTATTCTTAATATTCCAGAACTGGAAAACACCCTCTGTTGCACGGTCACCGGAAACATAGGCAATAGAACCGTTCAAGTCGATTCCATCGATTTTTTTCTTTCCGGAACTGTAAATCTGCTGTAATAATTCCTGCTGACCGGAACCTGCCAGACCGGAAATACCGATAATCTCGCCGCGTTTTAAATTTAAGCTTACGCCATTTAATCCTTTCGCTTTCAGCTCCCGGATCGTCAACATGTCTTCATTATTGGAGAAGTCGCGGGCCTTGCGCTCTTTCTTCTCGGAAACACCGCCCATGTGCATGATCAATTCATCCTGGGTGATCTCATCAGAATAGAATTCACCGCGATTCTGTCCGTTTGTCAACATAACGATGCGGTCTGACACCTTACGGATTTCATCCAGTTTATGAGAAATGTAGATAACCGCAACTCCCTTTGCACTGAGCTCTGCAACAATCTTATGTAACTGTTCTGCCTTATCGGAGGAAAGAGCACTCGTTGGCTCGTCCAGAATCAGAATTTTTAAATTTTCCGGCATTAACGTCTTGCAGATCTCAACGACCTGCCGGTCAGTAAGGCTCAATGTCTCAATTGGCTTTGTTACATCAATATTGCTTCCGGGGAAATATTTTTCAAGAAGCTCTTTAACTTCCGTCTTTGTTTTATTCCTCCAGCCTCTGCTTGGTGCGATGCTATGACTGACATTCAGCATTGCAAAATTTTCAAAAATACTGAGGTTTGTACAGAGCGATAGATCCTGATATGCACAGTTTACGCCGATCTGTTTGGCAACCTTAGCATTATAATTTTCTTCCGGGACACCATTATAGATGATCTGTCCTGCTGTTTTCGGCAGCACCCCCGTCAGAATTTTCATCAAAGTGGATTTTCCGGCTCCGTTCGGTCCTACAAGGCCGATGACTTCGCCTTCATAAATATCCAGGTCGACTTTCTGCAGTGCCTTTGTGATTCCAAAAAAGCGGTCAATTCCCTTCAGGCTTAAATAAGGCCTCTGCCCTTCTTTATGCTTCAAGCGTACCACATCCTTTCTACATTCTATTTATCGAGCAATGCGATCAGGCGCATTGTCGAGCCTGATCCCTTTTTAAGCCGGCATGGAAGACCTATCACGCCAAAAAAAGGCGGAAGAATGTCCAGCTTGTTTACATTCTCAATGATATTGATTCCATTTCCAAGAAGGACTTTATGCGCAGGATTTGATGTTCCGATCGCATCCAGTGCGGAGGCATCTGTTCCTACTGCGGCAACGTTTTTTGAGAGAAGGTACTCTGCCGTTTCTTTTGAAATTCCCGGCCAGTCTTTCATGAATTTTTTTCCTTCTTCCCCTGTTTTCCACTTTTTATCCCAGCCAAAACGGAAGAATACAAGATCACCTGCTCTCAGTTCTCCATTTTCTTCCTCGAACCTTTTTACATCCCCCACAGATGTCACGTCTCTTTCCGGAATATGGGTAACATCAATATTCACTCCTCTTCCAA
>CAVIYT010000249.1:0-4080 GCA_963646925.1 Paludibacteraceae bacterium | reverse complement strand
GGTCTTTTGTTTGCTCTTTGGGGACTTTTATGGAAGACGACGATCGATGGGAAAATGATCCGTGTGAATCCGGTGGTCGGGAAGAAAAAAGCGGTTCCGTTCGCGGATCTGAAAAAAGTGATCGTATACAAAAAGAAGAAGAGCGGTTCCATCGTGAGTTATGAGCTGATCGATAAGAACGACCAGTCTATCGTAACGATCTATCCGCTTATGAAGGACAGCAGCACACTGATGGACCGCCTGAAACGGCTGAGATATCCGATGGAAGAAATGTAGGGATAAATAGCCTGGTGAATACTCCGGGATCTTTCTGCGCATAATGACCTCTGATGAAACAGGAAAAGGAGGTCATTTTATGACAAAGTTAGATTGTACCGTGACAACATGCGTCCATAACGCGGAGAAGTGCTGCTGCAAGAGCGGGATCCTCGTGGAGGGAGCGCAGGCAAAGAACTGCTGTGATACCTGCTGCGGAAGCTTTGAGGAGAACAGGGGCGGGCTTTTTAAGAACCTTTTTAAGACGCCGGAGTCAAAGCTTGAGGTGGAATGTGACGTGGCGAACTGCCTCTACAACGATGATCACCAGTGCAGGGCTGAGCGGATCAACATCGCTGGGGATGGCGCGATGGCTGTCGGGCAGACGGAATGTGCAAGCTTTAGGGAAAAGTAGGGAATAGTCAAGAGACCGGTGATTGGGAGATCTGTTGATAGCAGATGATCGTCACTGGTCTTTTGTTTAATAGGAGAATGCAGCTGCTGTGGCTGAGAGAAAAGAGTTGTAGTCCTGAGAGGTGTATTTATGTGGAGATGAGTCTATGGAACAGAGTATGAGAAGGAGACGGAGAACATAAGGCGGAATAGCAAATGCTGCTTTCACATGGAAAAAATGGCAGAAATTCTGGGAAAAATGATTGACAAAACAGTGATGGTATAGTAGAATAACAGAAGTTGTGAGAACAACTGACAGGAAAGCAGGTATCCGCCTCACCCTGGCACGAGTAAGTGACCCGGGTTCATAGACATCGGTTTTTATCATGCAGCAGCATGCCAAACCAATGCAGTTACGAGCGGATAGTTTACTATCTGCTTTTTCTTTTCTATCGACATATGTAGAGTATGAGAGTTGGAGGTGTACGGCTATTAGCGAGTTAATGATTAACGAGCAGATCCGTGATAAGGAAGTTCGTTTAATTGGAGAAAATGGTGAGCAGCTTGGAATCATGTCTGCAAAAGACGCTTATAAAATGGCGAGAGATGCAGAACTGGATCTTGTAAAGATTGCTCCGGCAGCGAAGCCGCCGGTATGTAAGATCATTGATTACGGTAAATACAAGTATGAGATGATCCGTAAGGAGAAAGAAGCGAAAAAGAAGCAGAAGACGATCGAGGTGAAGGAAGTACGTCTCTCCCCGAACATCGATACAAACGATCTTAACACAAAGATCGGATCTGCGAGAAAGTTCATCGAAAAAGGCAACAAGGTAAAAGTTACGCTTCGTTTCCGCGGTCGTGAGATGGCTCATATGAACCAGACGAAGTATATTCTGGATGATTTCGCTGAGAAACTTTCCGATATCGCTGTTGTCGATAAGCCTTCCAAGGTAGAGGGAAGAAGCCTGGTAATGTTTTTAACTGCAAAACGATAAGGGAACAATTTTAAGGAGGAAACAACAATGCCTAAAATGAAAACAAGCAGAGCAGCTGCAAAACGTTTCAAAAAGACCGGAACTGGTCAGTTAGTGAGAAATAAAGCTTATAAGTCCCATATCTTAACTAAGAAATCCACAAAGCGTAAGAGAAATCTTAGAAAAGACATCGTTACCGATATCACAAACAGCAAGGTAATGAAGAAGATTTTACCGTATTTATAATTTGTTTCGGAATTAAGATTAAGGAGGAAATTAAGCAATGGCAAGAATTAAAGGTGGCTTAAATGCCAAGAAGAGACATAACAGAGTGCTCAAGTTAGCCAAAGGTTACAGAGGAGCTCGTTCCAAACAGTATAGAGTAGCAAAACAGTCCGTTATGAGAGCTTTAACAAGCTCCTACGCTGGCAGAAAAGAGAGAAAGAGACAGTTCAGACAGCTCTGGATCGCTCGTATCAACGCTGCAGCTAGAATCAACGGCCTTTCCTACAGCAAGTTCATGTTCGGCTTAAAGCAGGCTGGTGTTGTTATGAACCGTAAGGTATTATCCGATATGGCTATTAACGATGCAGAGGGATTTGCAAAGCTTGCTGAGTTAGCAAAAACAAAACTGGCTTAATTAGTCGGTGGGAATAGAGAAAACCTTTCCGGTGGAGTGATCTGCTGGAGAGGTTTTTTTGCGTATGGGGGAGTTGCTCATAGTGACGGGAGTTACGCGCCGGCGGGCCTCCGGGCGCGGACGCTTCACGGGATTCCGGGAGGGTTCCTCTAAGCTCGCAGAAAAATGCTAAGGGCGGAGAACAGGGGATACAACTCGCCTGCGGCTCAAACAAGTGTCCCCTGCCCTCCAACGCATTTTCCTGCGGGCTAAGAGGAAGCCAGCTCCCTGCACCCAGGCGCGTCCGTGCCCGGAGGCCCGTCGGCGCTGTGTATTGGCTGTGCGAGGGAAGGGGAAAGAGAAGGTTGTGGAGGGAGAAGTGGGATTGGCGGAAACTGGTCGATGCGCGGGGCCCGGTGGGCTCCGCGGCATCGCGAATTTGTTGGAGTGTGAAAGGCTGTTGGGGTGTGGGAATTTGGGATTGGAAAAATGGGGCTGGTTATGTATAATGGAAGAGGTATATATAAAGGAACGGGAGATGATGACACATGGGTACCCAGGCTAGGACGTTAGTGGAGCGGGTTGCGGATGGGATCATGAATATGATACAGGAGACACCGTACAGGGCGGAGGATAAGCTGCCGACGGAGAAGGAACTTTGCGAGAGGACTGGTGCGGGGCGGAATACGGTGCGGGAGGCGCTGAAGATTCTGGCGTCCAGGAATATTGTGGAGATCCGGCAGGGGGCTGGAACGTTTGTGTCGGAGAAGCAGGGGGTTGTTGATGATCCGTTGGGGTTTTCTATGATCGATGACCATGTGAAGCTGACGAAGGATCTTCTGCAGGTGAGGCTTATGCTGGAACCGCAGATCGCGGCGTTGGCGGCCCAGTGTGCTGGGGAGACAGATATTGAAGAGCTTGGCGCGATACTCGGGGAGATGGAAGAGGCGATGGAGAAGCGGGAGGATTATTCGGAACTGGATACAAAGTTTCATACGAAGATCGCCCAGTGCACCCACAATATCGTGATGGAAAATCTTCTGCCGGTGATCGGGAAAGGTGTCGCTGTTTTTGCGAGGGAAGTTGGGGAGACGGAGTATGAACGGACGCTGATCTCCCATCGGAAGATCTTTCGGTATATCCGGGAACATAAGCCTTTTGAGGCAGAGATGGAGATGCGGTTCCATCTGCTTTATAATACGAACCGGTATGAGGAAGAATTGGAAGAAGGGTAAAAGCGGCTGAGAAAATAGAATAGATATAAAAGGGAGACCTCTGAGAATTTGTGGGACGAATTCTTGGGGGCTTTTTCTTTTGGGTGGGATGGAGTGGTGAAAACATTGGCGATGGAAAAAGGGAGAATGATTTGGCGTCTGTATAAGGAGAATTGCTGGCAGCGCTTGTATTTACAGGAAAAATGTGAGAGAAAATAGTGGAAAAATAAAATAGATACTTGAAAAAGAAATTATGATATGGTAAGATGCAGATATAAAAGGTAGGATGAATTTTGCAAAAATAAACCTTGAGAATGTGTAAAATGAAAAATATGCCAGTAAAGGAGAAAAAATCATGGGACGATTTGATGTGCTTGTCATCGGCGGCGGTGTTGTGGGCAGCGCGGTCGCCAGGGAACTGACGAGATATCGGCTGCGGATCGGTGTGTTGGAAAAGAACCTGGATGTCTGTTACGAGACCAGTGGGCGAAATTCTGGTGTGGTACACGGCGGATTTGCGTATGATGTGGGGACATTGAAGGCGAAGCTCTGTGTGGAGGGAAACCGGGGGATGGATGAGCTGTCGAAGGATCTCGGTTTTGCTTTTAAGCGCTGCGGGAAG
>CAVIYT010000248.1:0-4129 GCA_963646925.1 Paludibacteraceae bacterium | reverse complement strand
CCATTTTCATAACGTTTTGTGCCTGAGCGAAGCGAAAGGAATGGATATAATTATGGAAACTGTCTATATCGTATCGGCTGTCCGCACTGCTATCGGTAAGTACGGTGGCTCCTTAAAGAGTGTTCCGGCCCACACATTAGGCGCGTCCGTCATCCGCGAGGCGGTAAAGAGATCCGGTGTTGACCCGGAAAAGATCAATGAAGTCATTCTCGGAGAGGTCCGTCAGAGTACGGAGGCCTCCAATATCGCCCGCGCCGCGCTCCTGGAAGCCGGACTTCCGGAATCCATTCCTGGATTTACCGTTAACCGTCTCTGCGCCTCTTCCATGCAGGCCGTATTCTCCGGCTGTATGGAGATCTGGCTCGGAGCAGCCGACTGCATTGTCGCTGGCGGTACCGAGAATATGAGCCGTGCCCCGATGTACCTTCGCGGAACCCGCTGGGGCGGCAACAAAAACACCATCGTAGACTCCAATATCGAGGCCGGAACTACCGCCCAGCCGTATTCTGTATACGGAAGCGATCTCAGCATGTCCAGGACCGCTGAAAATGTTGCAGAGCGCTTCCATGTCACCCGTGAGGAACAGGATGCCTTTGCTGTAGAGAGCCAGCGTCGTGCCGCAAAGGCGATCGAAATGGGATATTTCAAAGATGAGATCCTTCCGATCGAGGTGAAAGAGAAAAAGAATACGTTCATTTTTGATACTGATGAGTTTGTGAAACCATCCACCACGATGGAGATTCTCGCGAAACTCCGTCCGATCGTAAAACCGGATGGAACAGTTACCGCCGGCAATGCCTGTGGATTAAATGATGGTGCAGCCTGCCTTGTACTTGCCAGTGAAAAGATGGTAAAAGAATGCGGACTTAAGCCATTGGCAAAGATCACAGGAGTCACAGCCGCTGCCCTGGATCCGGAGATCATGGGATATGGTCCGGTAGTCTCCACCAATAAGCTTCTCACCATGGCAAATACAAAGATCGAAGATATCGACCTTGTGGAACTCAACGAGGCATTCGCTTCCCAGTCCATCGCCTGCATCCGTGATCTTCATCTGGATCCGGCAAAAGTTAATATCAACGGCGGCGCTATCGCCCTCGGACATCCGTTAGGATGTACCGGTACCCGCCTGATTGTCACCCTGATCCACAACTTAAAGAGAACCGGTGGAAAACGCGGACTGGCAACGCTCTGCATCGGCGGCGGACAGTCTATGGCTACTTTAATTGAACTTGTATAGGAGGAAATAAAAAGATGGCAAAAGAATTGAAAACGATCGTGATCATTGGAGCGGGTGCCATGGGACAGCAGATCGCCATGAACACCGCGATCCATGGACGCACATATGGATATGATGTAATTCTCTGTGACTCTTTCCCGCAGGCTCTGGAAAAAGCCGAGAGATGGGCATCCAGTTACCTCGATGGCCGAATCAAAAAAGGCCGCCTTACCGCAGAGCAGGTGGCGGACATCCGGAATCACTTCACGATTACAGCCGACATCGACGCGGCAGCAGAAAAAGCAGATCTTGTGATCGAGGCGATCATTGAGAATCTTGACATCAAGAGAGACCTCTTTAAGCGGATCAGCAGACTTTGCAGCCCGGAAACGATCCTCGGGACAAACAGCTCCAACATCGTAAGCTCCAAGCTGGCTGATATCACAGAGCACCCGGAGCGTCTCTTAAATATCCACTATTTCAACCCTGCTCTCGTTATGCAGCTGGTTGAACTGGTACGCGGACCGCATACCTCGGCGGAAACCATTGAAACAGCGAAGAAGTTTGCGGAACACACTGGAAAAACTCCGATCGTCATCAACAAAGAGATTGCGGGATTCGTTGCAAACAGAATCAATGCCGCAGTTACAAGAGAGGCCTGCAGACTTTTAGAGCAGGGTGTCGCATCCGTTGAGGACATTGATACCGCCTGCGAAAAAGGTCTTGGCTATCCGATGGGACCGTTCCGCCTTATGGATCTCACTGGTATCGATGTCAACTACTATGTCCGCAGAGACCGCTTTGCGGAGAGTCATGACCCGGATGACGCGCCGAGCCCGCTTGTAATTGAAAAATATAACAAGGGTGAATACGGCAGAAAGACCGGAAAAGGCTGGTACGAATATCCGGATCACGCATAGAGCTTCGTGCTGTACATTACTCCCCGTCTGAAGCGTAAGAAAACCGATTTGCCGTACCGCCCATGTTTCCTTTACTTTCCCCAGATTCCATGCTATGATATCGATAGAATATTCAAGCTATATCCGAACAATTTTTCGTAAATTCAGGAGGAAACGCAAATGAAAACACTCGGCTATTACAACGGCAAATTCGGTCCTCTGGATGAGATGACCGTTCCGATGAACGACCGCGCATGTTACTTTGGTGACGGCGTATACGAGGCAACGCTTGCCAGAAACGGAAAGATCTTTGCTTTAAAAGAACACTTAGACCGGTTCTTCAATAGTGCCGGACTGATCAAGATCGATATTCCTTACACGAAGGACGAGCTGGCCGCAATCCTTTACGATATGCTGGCGAAGATGGACGATAAGGATATCTTCATTTACTGGCAGGTGACCCGCGGAACCGGTATCCGTCAGCACCAGTTCCCGGCTGCAGGCACAAAACCGAATCTCTGGATCTTTATGAAACCAGGAAAACCAGCAGACTCCAGCAAGCGCCTGAAACTCACCGATATGGAAGATACACGTTTCCTGCACTGCAATATCAAGACCCTGAACCTTCTTGTCAACGTTATGGCGGCTCAGAAAGCGGAATCCCTTGGATATGGTGAATGCGTCTTCCACCGCGGCGATGTTGTCACAGAGTGTGCTCACAGCAACGTCTCTATCATCAAGGACGGCGTATTTAAGACTCACCCGACAGACCACTATATTTTACCTGGCATCACAAGAATGCACATCATCCAGATCTGCAAGGACAACGGAATCCCGGTAGACGAGACACCGTTTACTATGGCGGAACTCATGGATGCCGATGAAGTCATCGTCTCCAGCTCCACGAAATTCTGCTCCCCGGCCTGCGAGATGAACGGAACTCCGATCGGCGGAAAAGCACCGGAACTTGTGGACCTGATCCAGAAGAAATATAAAGAAAAATTTGAAAACGAAACAACGGTATAACAACGAAGGCCACCGGAAAAACCGGTGGCCCTTTTTTATGCCAGATCTCTAGCTGTCTTTTCTCTGAAATACTCCGCCGATCCCCAGCTCCATCCGGTATTTCGCTACCGTACGTCTCGATACCGGCATTCCCGCATCCTGTAAAAGTCCGGCAAGCTGTTCATCGCTCCACGGTTTTTTCTTATTCTCTGAAGCAACCAACTCTTTCAGCTTTGTCTTTACCGTATTTCTGCTCACATCGCCGTTTCCATCTGACGAAGCGATTCCCGTTGTAAACAGGCTGCGGAACAATACACATCCCGACGGCAATCTCAGATATTTATCACGGACCGCGCGGCTGACTGTAGATTTATGGATCTGCAGGGCATCACCGATCTCCTCTAAGGTCATCGGTCTTAACTGGCCTTTTCCGAGGAAATAATCTTCCTGCCGTTTCAGGATCTCCCTTGTGATCCCCAAAAGTGTCGTCCTGCGCTGCTCCACTGCGTTCATGATAAACCGGGCTCTGCGCAGTTTATTCTCAAAGTAGGTCTTTAATTCCTGATCCTGGGCTGTCTCCATCATATGAATATAGAAATCATTGATCTGAAGATTTCCGGTCCATTTATCATTCAGCTCGATATTCCACTGCCCATCCTGAAATTCCAGAAGCACATCCGGAAGAATATACTGGGCTTTCTCCCCGCCGATCCCGTTTAACGGACGTGGGTTGAGGCTTCGGATCACATGGATCATCTTTCTCACTTCCGCGGAAGAAATTTTTAAACATCTTGAGATCGTGCTGATCTTTCCCTCCGCAATATCCTGAAGATGATTTCTGATCATATCCTCCAGGATCTCTTCCTCATCCATTCCGCGGACCTGCATCAGAAGACATTCCTCAAGTCCCGACGCGAAGATTCCCTGCGGTTCCAACTCTTTTAAGACAGAAAGCTTCCTGTATACTTTAAATAGGCCAAGAGATTGACACAAAAAAATACCTCAA
>CAVIYT010000247.1:0-4145 GCA_963646925.1 Paludibacteraceae bacterium | reverse complement strand
GAAAGGCTATAGCGCCGAGACTACCGTGGAAGAGGATATCGTGACCTATGATCAGGCGCTGGCGCTGCTGCTTGCCCAGTGTGATGTGGTGGTTGCCAGGATGCGCAGGGATGGAAAAAAGTGCAGCTGCGTGGCGGTTACTTACCGGACGCTGGATTTTAAGACACGGTCACATCAGAGAGTTTTTGAGGATCCCACGGATGTGACGGAGGAGATCTTCGCGCAGGTGAAGAAACTGCTGTATGAGTGCTGGAAATGCGAGCCGCTGCGATTGATCGGGATGGCGTTAACGGACCTGACTACGGATGATTTCAGGCAGATATCCCTGTTTGAAAATACGGAGAACCGGGAAAAACAGAAGAAAGTGGATGAGACATTAGACGATATTCGCAGGCGGTTTGGAAACGGAATGATCGTCCGAGGCAGTACGATGAGTACGGCTGGGAAAGTTGCCAGGAAGGCGAAAGCACAGATGGATCAGGATGTGCGGGCGAAGAAAGAAAATGATAAGTAGGGAAAATATGGGGCTGCCGCATGTTGGTGCGACAGCCCCTGTTGATAGTGTGATGCATCCAGAAGAAGCTGCTATTGGCAGGTTCTGTAGGTGTTTGAATGTGACTTACGCAAAACACGTCATGCATATGACAGCCTGCCTGAATTCTGTGGGGATAAAATATTTCAGCTGTTTATGTGGTCGGTGCCTCGTAGCTGACATCGTACTCGTACCATTGGATCCAGACAGAAGTCCTTGCTCCGCCGGCGGAGATGAAGGTGCGGATCTCGCATAGGGATCAGAGACTGGTGGTTGGATCCTGTTGGCGGATCTGCATGCTGTGGGATTCCTGTGACTCACTGTATACGATCTCGTCCAGAACTGTCCGGGTGGAGACTTTGGTATTATTGTAAGTCCGGGATTCTACGGAGGTGGAATTGTAGATCGTGACCCGCCGCATATCGGTGAAGACCGGGACTGCTGTATCCTTGGCAGCCACGATGATCCGGACCGTGGTGGCGGAAGTGCGCTGGTAGGTCAGGATCAGGTTTTTTAAGGGAATGTTCAGCGTGCTGTTGGCGGCGGAGAGGTCGATGTGGTATTCGTTGAGAGCTTTGA
Organism: Paludibacteraceae bacterium; assembly: GCA_963646925.1. Taxonomy (GTDB): domain Bacteria; phylum Bacillota; class Clostridia; order Lachnospirales; family Lachnospiraceae; genus Pilosibacter. Next base: position 3,034 of record CAVIYT010000247.1, on the reverse strand, counting down.
AGAGGTTGGGAGTCGTGATGTCGTTGATGGAGGTCTTGAAGTTTAATTTGTAGGAGAGAGGAGTGTCCTCGACGACGGTGATGACAGGTGTTTCACCGGCATCCCCTTTTTCACCCTGCGGTCTCTGGATGCCCTGCTCGCCAGTATCGCCTTTTTCACCTTTTTCGCCTTGCGGCCCGGTTTCTCCGATATCGCCTTTGGGTCCTTGGATGCCCTGTATGAAAAGGTGCGTCAGATCTTTGAATATTCCCTTCACAACGAGATGATCAGCCGCTTCCGGCGGATGATGATCATTGAGCAGTTCCGTTCCCCGGAACTCGCCGCGCTGTACTCGAAACGCTATGTGGAGCGGATCGTCGCCTACCATGCGGGAATCTTCCGGAGTCTGATCGCTGCGGGGGAGATTCAGGACAATGCTCCGGAAACGCTGGCGCTCATGTATGTGTCGCCGGTGATCACGCTGATCGGGATCTGCGATCGGGAGCCGGAGCGGGAAGCGGAATGCCTGGAAAAACTGCGGGATCATGTACGGCTGTTCTTTCAGATGATCCATGCAGGAAAACAGCAGGGACCGGGAGAGAGGTGAGAAGAAATGAATATCACGGTGATCTACGCGACCGGGAGAAAAGCCCAGTCCTGCACTTACGGGATTGCCCAGATGCTGATCGGGGAACTTTTGGATAGCGGAACGCTGCATGAATTCCAGCTGCCGAAAGATATGCCCCACGTCTGTACTGGCTGCCGCGCCTGCATGAACGGGCATGAGGAACGGTGCGGCGGAGCAGCTTATCTGGCGCCGATTCTGGAGGCGATGGAGCAGTCGGAGTTGATCGTCTTCTGCGTGCTGACCTATGTGTTCCATGTTCCGGGGCAGGTAAAAACGCTTTTGGACCATTTTGCCTACCGGTGGATGGTTCACCGCTCGGGTCTTTCCTGCATGAAAAAGCAGGCGGTGATCATCAACACGGCGGCTGGCGGCATGAGATCCACGGTGCGGGAACTTGCGGACAGCCTGAATTACTGGGGGATCGCGAGGACACATGTGATCTCCCAGAAGGTCTGGAATTACGACTGGACGAACCTGCCGGAGTCGTTTATGGCATCGGTGGAAAAGAAAGTGAGACGAACGGTCAGTAAGGTAAAAAGTCAGGAAACGCGTCTGACACCGTCTATGAAAGTACGGGGACTGTTCTATCTTTACCGGGCGCTGCATAAGGGACGAAAGATGACGCCGGTGGATGATGATTACTGGTGGAAACAGGGATATACAGTTGGAGAACTGTGGAGACAATAATATTACCCCGGCTTACAAAATGTCTGTTTTCGCAAAGATGCAAATTACTGGTGATATCCGTAAGGAACATCGGAATATGTCAGGTTTCATTTGACGTTCTAAAGAATGGTTTTAAAATCTGGCTGAAATGAATCGCAAAAAATAAGGAAATGTTATAAGCTGTGGCAGCAGCAATAAAAACAACAAAAACAACAAAAACAATAAAAAAAGAAACGGAGTATGATTTTTGAAGAAATTCTATTTATTACCGGAGTGTGTGGACTGACCGGGAGGTCTGGCAAATAACACACGAAGGCCATTCCTCCCGGATGATCAGGACATGAATATTCAGGAGGATCGATCATGAATCGCGAAAATAAACGAAAAATGTACGAAAAAGGTTACTACAAAACGCATGTCTGCAATGACTCCTTCACATGCAAGGTCTGTGGCGGACGACAACCCCATGAAACTCATGAGCATCGCCATGAAACCGTTATGTGAACCGCCGTTCCCGTTGGAGCGGATCGAGGAGATGACGGCACTTATGGGCGGAGACGGGAGTCTGAAGTAACCAGATAGAAAGAGGCGCAGCCGATGGACGGACTGTGCTTTTTTCATATACGCATTTACATAAAATAGGCAATGCATTTTTCTTCCAACATCTTAAAATTACAGCATCGCGCGGCAAGAGATGAGTCTGGATAGGCAGTACATTTTTGATATAATTTTGCTGCTTTTATTTGCAGAGTATCTTGAACCTGATCAATTAGGAGCTTCTCTTTCTGCAGAAGATAAATGTAATCTGTTTTTTCTTTTTCATTTTTGAAAAAACGATACTCACTGATATGATTATATTTTAGCTGTGTCAGACAGCTATCTGGAACGGGAATCATATTATTGAGATTTAGTACAGCGTAGAGATAACCAGTAGATTCATCCTGGAGTTTATGAAAATCGAGACTGTTAGACATTTTTAGATGTTTTGATTTGGCGGAAGAAATAGGAACGTAATAGTGAAAATCTGTTATAGTAAGAAGAATACCCACATGTAGTTTTAGTCGTTCTCCATACTCAACATAACCGACATGGGAATCAAATTGTCTTAGATAATTTATGTAATCCTTATTGACAACATACCAGTTCATAGAACCTCCCGGGAGTAAAAAAAGTGGGTGGAGTGATCCACCCACTGCTGCTAATCGATTGTTTTAATTGGACAATCTAACCGCTTTTAAACGAGCATTTTAATTGGATGCTCTAACCGATGTACAGATGTTATATCTGTATTTTTATTATATGAGATGAGGAGAAGGAAAGCAATAGTTCAGATTGTAAAATCTTTATAAACTTTAGGGGAAAGAACAATAGAAAATCTTTACTTGAAAAATTTACCGGATGCGCTATAATAAATCTAACAAAAACAGGGGAGCTCGTTGGCGGGCTGAGAGGAAGTGATCGAACTTCGACCCTTTAACCTGATGCGGATAATGCCGTCGTAGGAAGTCATGAGATGAGTTTTTACAGGGGATATTCCGTAGAGGTGTCTCCTGTTTTTGTTGAAAAGTATCTTTGGGAAAGGAGAATGGAATCCGCCAAGAGGCGGAGGACCGAGGGGAGCGCCCTGGGTCATGCAAAAGAATTATGAAACATACAAATACAAAAAAATTAGCGGTGGCAGCCGTTTTCTGCGCAGTGGCAGTCGTAGGAAGTTTATTTTCATTCCCGGTATTCGTAAGTAAGTGTTCCCCGGTGCAGCAT
>CAVIYT010000246.1:0-4173 GCA_963646925.1 Paludibacteraceae bacterium | reverse complement strand
AGATTAAAGGAAATCCTCGGATATGATGACAAGCAGCTTGCGAAGTATCTGGGATGCTCAGAAAGTACGATCGGGAAGCTTCGCAGGGAGCCGATGAATGTAAGCGGGAAATACATCCCGCCGTCTCCGCGCGAAAGCCTCGTATTTACGGGGCTTTTTCTTTTGGCGGCATAGTGAAAGATGTCCAGAAAATTGGTAACTTTTTTGCTTTCGGGGACTATTTGGGGACCAGAGGAGAAAATAGTCAGAGGCATAGGAACGCATTCTGGACGAAATTTTGCCACAAAGTCTTAGGGGTGAGGCAACGAAAACGTAAGAAGTTCTTAATAAAAAAGGATGGAAATTGTAGTATACTTGTGAGGACTTAAGTAAAACTGTTTTTTCTGCAGTTTTGAAGATGAAAATTACTTATGGCATAAAGCACAGACAGAAAAGAAAGGCGGAATCAGAATGTTTCAGAAAAAGTTTCGATATATGGCGGCAGTTCTTGCTGCGTTGATGATCACACAGGGCAGTTTTACCGCGTTTGCGGATGAGATCGGTCCTGGCTATGAGGATCAGAATAAGGCATCCACAGACACCAGCGTCAGCGATCCGGCGAATGCATGGAAAAAAGAAAACGGCGTTTATGTGGACGCGAACGGCGCGAATATGAACGGAGCGCTTCTCCGCGGAATCAGCGTTTCCAAGTGGCAGGGGGATATCGACTGGACGAAGGTCGCTTCTGATGATGTCTCATTTGCTTATATCCGAATGGGCTCCTTCGGCTATGAAGGACAGTACAACATGGATGAATACTATGAGAAAAATATGAAGGGTGCCGCGGAGAACGGCGTTCAGGTAGCTCCGTATGTGTTCCTTCAGACAAGAACTGTGGATGAGGCGAAGGCAGCAGCAAAGTATGCTCTGGACAAGGTTTCCGGCTACAGCGTAAAGTATCCGATCGCGGTGGACGTGGAGTCCAACTATATCATGGACCTCTCGGTTCAGGATCTTACGAATGTGGTGAACGCATTCTGTGATACGATCGCTGCAGCTGGTTATACGCCGATCGTTTACAGCGATTACAGCAAATTTACAACAAAGATGGACACAAAGCAGATCCACTATGATCTCTGGCTTGCGAGATACGGCGCGGACGGTACATATGAGGGCCGCACGATCTGGCAGTGCACCGATAAGGGCCGCGTAAACGGAATCAACGGAAATGTATGTCTGGAGTTTGCCTACAAGGATTACGCTCCGAAGGCCGCCCAGGGAACCGCGGTGGATACCGGCGAGTGGAAGAAAGAGAGCGGCAAGTGGTACTTCTACCGCGATGGCGGAAGAATGAGCGGCTGGATCAATCCGGATGGATACTGGTATTATCTGGATCCGTCTGAGCTGGGCGCTATGGTAACTGGCACGACGATGACCATTGATGGTGTCAGCTACACATTTGACGCGAACGGTGTGATGCAGTAAATATGGTACGTTTTCTGCGGGAATACGCAGTGAGCGGATAGAGGTTTTAGGATAGGAAAAAGGATAAAAAGAAGAACGGGGACGCGGTTTCTTAATGAGATTCGCGTTCCTGTTCTTTTTTGAGCTGCCATGCATCAGGAAAAAGCTGCCAGATCTATTCTTCCCATGGAAGATCAACGATCGTCGGCTCGTGATGAACTGCAGGAAGGAATTTTTCCATGATATCGGAGGTCTGGATCTTCATGCTCGTCGTATTGATACAAGGATGACAGCCGAAATACTCGTCTTTTAAGACGTCGGAGTCGATCAGGAGTTTTACATGGTTCTCCGGGTCGTTCATGAGTCCCATGACGCTGACGGAACCGGGAGTCAGACCGAGATATTCTTTCATGTGATCATCATCCGCAAAGGAAAGTCTTGCGGAGTTGATCTGCTTGGAGAGAACTTTTGTCTTAAATTTCTTATGTCCCGGCATCAGAAGAAGGTAGAACTTTGTCTTCTGAGCGTTGCAGAGAAAAAGATTCTTGCAGATATGGATCCCTAGAATCTCATCGGCGCCGGTACAGGCATCGATAGTGAATGCCGCCTCGTGGTCGAAGCGGGTATAGGGGATATTTAAGGAGTCTAGGAGATCGTAGGTGCGGATCTCAGTTTCAAGACGGCCGGAAATATCTTTCGGGCGTCCGGATTCGGCGGTGGGGATATTTTTCTCGTTATTCATGATTTGTTTTCTGGCAGCGGCTGGAGTGGTCAGATGCTGCGTCCTTTCTTAAAAATGTGAGGAACGGAACTGGTATGTTCAGTTAGAAAATGTCCAACTGTGTATAGCAGCAGGAATTGATCGGAATTAAAAGTTTCTGTGGAATAATAGTTTCCCAATTCGCCGGACTATAGCGGTCCGACGGTAGGATTAGCATTTTTCCGAGGACGACCTCGCGGACGTTTCGGCTTTAGACTTTCCGGATCCTTCGGTTTTGGTTTACGACCACGTTTTTTGGGTTCCGGCTTTGGTATCGGTTTAGATAAGCCAAGCGCCTCCAGCTCTTCAAAAACAGTTTGAAGAGTATGAATCCAACAGCCATCATCTGTTGCTGGATCCGCAGGTGCATCAGTACGCCTCCATGCTGAAGACAGATCATCCATCAGCTCTACATAGGACATGTTGTCCAACAGACCTGCCGCTTCCGCTTTTTTGAGAATCCGACATGTAGCCACTGTCGACAGGAAGTTAATAAATTCGCTTCCTATCACAGAGAAATCTCCTTGTACATCCGTGTGATCAAGGCATTCATCACTCTTGTATCTGTTGAATACAAGTTCAAGAAGCCATCTGTCTTCGTAACACTGATACGCTGTCTTAGGAGGAAGATCTTGGTCGGATTCAAGGACGATCACACCAAATACTTTCTGCTTGGTAGCATACTTTTCCGGAGAGAAGGTGTCCTTTCTCTTTGCGTTTGCAAGATAGGAAGCCTCTTCATTAGCGGCCTTTCTGGCATCCTTGAAAGAATACAGGAAGCGACCACCTTTGATCAGCTTCTTCTTGTAAACAACCTTTGCATCAATCCCTTCCAGCACTCCTTCAAAGGAGAGCATATCGTTATCCGCTATGCGGACGTCGTTTCGCTTGATCGGGGTAAGAAAGTGAAGCTCTGGGCGCGCTTCCAGTTCTTCCTTTATCTTGCTGGGAGGAAATCCTTTGTCTGCAACAATGATTCCTTTACGGATGTCATTGTCACGGATAAACGAAGGATAAGAGCTTGCGTCAATGCTGTTGCCCGGAAATACCTGTGCGCACACCGGCTCCATCCGTTCGATATCATAGGCATACAGGACAGAGACCTCACAGCATCCGCGAACCCTGGCTTTCCTAGAGAAAGCGGAGAGATCATTCACCTTGCTGTTGTCCTGTTTAAGCGTTCCGTCAATAGCGATGTGATGAGCCGTCGCTGTTTTTTCAAGGCGCAGCCGATAAAAGCGTTTGCGCTTGTTTCCGTCCATACCGATACGCTGAAAAAGATCGGTAATCGAATTCTTCGACAGTGCCGCGCCAGGATAATCCCTGCATACAAAAGTGCGGTTGTAATGCGTAGCCATCCGGTTTGAAGCGATGGAAGGCTTAATTACACGAAGAGTCGCAATCGACATCATGGCATACACATCGGACGGATCGTATACATTCAAGAGATCATGAAAGATGTCATTAGTAACTGACTTCACCAGTGCAGAAGCTCCGTAAGAGAGCATGTCCGGAGAAACATCGGTCTTTTTCTCAGCATCGATGGGAACATATTTCCCGTCAATGATGTGGCCGATCACTTTGCCGTTATGAGGCTGTGGATTACCACCAGCCACATAACGAGTGGTGCCGCGCTGGCGGACAGCATAACGCTTCGGACTATTGAAGCCGTTGTCATCTACGATGGTATTAACAGGCCTCGGAACGGCCCGGATTTCTGCTGGAACAGCCATAAGAATTGCCTTCTTATATAGTCCTATTATAGCATAACAGGACTATATAATAAAGTTTTTCTTGTGCTGTTTTACAAAAATTCTCGGCCTTCCAAGGCAGGATATCAAGCCGAAACAGCGGTTTTCCGGGCATTCTTGTAGTCCGGTGCCTTACATTTAGCTTGATAAGTCAACAAATAGTGTCAAATCACTCGGATTCAGATCAATCCTATAGTCCGGTGGATTGGGAAAGTATTA
>CAVIYT010000245.1:0-4333 GCA_963646925.1 Paludibacteraceae bacterium | reverse complement strand
GAGCTGAAATCCGGTGATTTCCTCACAAAGGACGATTCCGGCGAGCGCTACCAGCTCGGTATGACCCAGACGGTACAGGGCGTCTACAATATCAACCGCGGATATACGGTATTCAGAAGGATCGAGATCCTTTCTTCGAATGATGAGTATTACACCATCAAAAAAGGTACCGATTACGGTCTGTCCGTCTACGACCACATCGTCCTGGACGCGAATGCCGTGACTGGAAACGGAATGATCATCTATCAGTAGGAGGTTTTTATCATGTCTATTGCAGAAAATATAAAGAATGTCAGAGAACGCGTGAACGCAGCCTGCCTGCGGGCCGGAAGAGACCCGAAGGAGGTCACCCTGATCTCCGTCAGCAAGACAAAGCCGGTCTCTATGTTGATGGAAGCTTATGAGGCAGGGGAGCGCGACTTTGGTGAGAATAAAGTCCAGGAGATCACAGAGAAGCGCCCGCAGATCCCGGAGGACGCGAAGTTCCATATGATTGGCCACCTTCAGACGAACAAGGTGGGACAGGTCATCGATAAAGTGGTCCTGATCCACTCCTGCGACAGCGTCCATCTCGCGGAAAAGATCGAGAAAGAGGCGGCGAAGCGTGACATCATCGCAAACGTGCTTCTGGAAGTCAATGTGGCGAGAGAGGAGAGCAAGTTCGGCATGTTCTTAGAGGATGTGATCCCGAACTTAAAGGAGATCCAGCAGTTCCCGCATGTCTGCGTAAAGGGAATGATGACTATTGCGCCAAATGTCGAAAATGCAGAAGAAAATCGAAAATATTTTAAAGAATTATATCAATTATATGTTGACATCAAAAGTAAAAACATTGATAATGGTACTATGGGTGTGCTGTCCATAGGAATGACCGGAGACTTTGAGGTAGCCGTCGAGGAGGGTGCCACCATGATTAGAGTAGGAACCGGAATCTTTGGTTCCAGATAGATTGGAGAGAACTAGATATGAGCTTTTTAGGCAAGATTATGGATACGATGCGTCTGAACGACGATGAAGATGACGATTACTTCTTAGATGACGATTATGAAGATGAAAAACCGGCGAGAAAGAGCCTTTTTAAGAAACAGGCAGCCGATGATTTAGATGATTACGAAGAGGAGAAGCCGAGATTCTTACCTCGCGCAACTAACAGCAACAAGGTCGTTCCGATGCGCCGCGGAGGCGGAATGGAGGTTTCCTTAATCAAACCGACTTCCTTAGATGACGCGAAGGAGATCTGCGATTATCTCCTTGCCGGAAAGGCAGTAGTCCTTAACATGGAAGGGATCCACACCGAGACTGCGCAGCGGATCATCGATTTTACATCCGGATCCACATATTCCATGAACGGAAACCTTCAGAAAATTTCCAACTACATTTTTATCGCAACCCCGCAGTCCGTTGAACTGTCCGGTGACTTCCAGGATCTTCTTTCCGGAGGAAACTTAGACGTATCCGGACTCAACATCCATCTTTAATTTAAAGGATCCATATGGAAAAGGAAGAACAGCTTTTCAGAAAGCGGATCCAGGAGCTGGCGGAGAATGCCTACTCCCGCGATATCCCGCTTCACACAGATTTTTTAACGCTCGCAGAACAGACTGTCTTCCAGAATATGTCGGCTACGCTGCCGCCGGTGAAGTTCGTACTTTCCGGCGGCTTTCCGATGTCTGAAAGAAAAGTCTTATGCTTTCTGGCGTCCTATGAGGAGGAACTTTACGCGCCGCCGTTCGTGTGCTTGAAGATCGCTCCCGCGAATAAGCGGTTCGCGGAGGAACTGACGCACAGGGACTATCTCGGGGCGATCATGAATCTCGGAATCGAGCGTTCCATGGTCGGGGACATCGTTTTACAGGACGGAACCGCCTGGGCGTTCGTCATGGAAAAGATGAGCAGCTACCTTGCGGAAAATCTTACCATGATCCGTCATACATCGGTGGTGACAGAGATCACCGCGGACTTTTCTGAACTTCCCGAGCCGGAGACAGAGGAAATTTCCGGAACAGTAAGCTCAGTCCGTCTGGACTCCATCACGGCTTTGTGCGGCAGGCTTTCGAGGACGAAGGCGGCATCCCTCATCGAGGGAGAAAAGGTGTCGGTAAACGGCGCGGTCTGCACGAACGTTTCACTGAATTTACGCGGCGGGGAGATCTTATCGATCCGCGGCATCGGCAAATTCCGGTTCGGAGAGCCGGGAAATCTTACGAAAAAGGGGCGTACATCCGTCGTGGTGTACCGCTACAAATAGGAGGTTATCCTTATGATCACAGAACATGTAAACAGGATCCCGGTCCATCTTGACGGAAAGACGATCTATGATATCGTACTGGAAGATTCCTTTGATTCTCTTGCGAAAGAGATTTCTGTGCTCGGCACGGAGAAGAAAAAGATCTGCATTATCGCGGATTCCAATGTGGCTGCGTTATATCTGGATGAGGTCACAAAGGTTCTTTCCGGCTGCTGCCGTGAGGTAACTTCCTATGTGTTCCTGGCAGGTGAGGAGAACAAAAACTTAAAGACGGTTCAGGGCGCTTATGAGCACTTGATCTTAAATCACTATGACAGAAAAGACCTTCTCGTCGCGCTGGGCGGGGGCGTTACCGGTGATCTCTGCGGATTTGTTGCCGCGACCTATCTTCGCGGCGTGGATTTCGTCCAGATCCCGACAACACTTCTTTCCCAGGTGGACTCCGGTATCGGCGGAAAGACCGGCGTGGATTTTGACTCCTACAAAAACATGGTGGGCGCGTTCCACATGCCGAAGCTTGTATACACGAACGTTTCCGTCCTTCGCACACTTCCGGCCAATCAGTTCTCCGGCGGCATGGGAGAGGTCATCAAGCATGGTCTGATCCGCGACAAGGAATATTTTAACTGGATCGAGGCAAACAAGGAAAAGATCCTTGCAAAAGACGCGGATACCTTAAAACTCCTGATCCAGGGAAGTGACTTCATCAAGCGCGAGGTCGTTGAGATCGACCCGACAGAGCAGAACGAGCGCGCGACCTTAAACTTCGGTCATACCTTAGGCCACGCCATCGAGAAGTTAAAGAACTTTACGATGCTCCACGGCCACTGCGTTGCCGTTGGTGCACTGGCAGCCATGAACATCTGCAAAGAGCGCGGACTTGTAAACCAGGATGAGATCGATGCGTATAAGACGTTAATGGAATATTTCTCTATTCCAACATCTGTCTCCGGTCTCGACATGGAAGAGGTCATCGCAGCAACGAAAAACGATAAAAAGATGGAAGCCGGCGTGATCAAGTTCATCCTTTTAGACCGCGTGGGTCATGCATACATCGACCGCACTGTCACAAAGGATGAGATGGAGCGCGCCCTCGCAACTATTTTCAGATAGGAGTTTTTATGAATACCATCGGAAAACGCTACGGCATTCTTGCCGTATGTTCCGCCCTGCTCATCGCCCTGGACCAGTGGGCGAAGAGTATGGCATACAGCACGCTGCGGGTCAACGGACCGCTGGTGCTGATCAAGGGAGTCTTTGAGCTTCTGTACTCGGAAAACAGGGGAGCTGCCTTCGGGATCCTTCAGGGAAAACAGTGGTTCTTCTTTTTAGTGGCCGCCGCCGTCGTGATCGCGGTGCTGGTGTTTGTGGCAAAGCTTCCTTCCGGAAGCCGCTACCTGCCGCTTTATATTTCCATGGTCCTTCTTCTTTCCGGAGCTGTCGGAAACCTGATCGACCGCGCGGTGAGAGGATTCGTGGTGGATTTCTTCTACTTCATCCTCATCGATTTCCCGATCTTTAATGTGGCAGACTGCTATGTTGTGTGCGCCGCAGGACTTCTGATCCTTTTGATCGGCTTTTTCTATAAGGAGGAGGATCTTTCCTTCCTTTCAACCGGTAAGGAGAAGAAACAGTGAGAGAAGAATGTTTTGTGACGGAGGAGACCGCCGGGGATCGGATCGACAAGTTCCTTGCGGAGCAATATGAGGATCTTTCCAGGTCCTTTCTCCAGAAGCTTTTAAAGTCCGGTGAGGTCATGGTCGGCGGACGCCCGGTGAAGGCGAGCTATAAGGTGGCTGAGGGGGATCTGATCTCTTTCGAGGTACCGGAGGCTGTGGAGCCGGAGATCGTTCCGGAAGATATCCCCCTTGATATTTTGTATGAAGACCATGATGTGATCCTTGTAAATAAGCCGAAGGGGATGGTGGTCCATCCTGCTGCGGGGCATTATACGGGAACGCTTGTGAACGCGCTGATGTTCCACTGCAAGGAAGATCTTTCTGGTATCAACGGGGTTCTCCGACCGGGAATCGTCCACCGGATCGATATGGACACCACTGGCGTTATCATCGCATGTAAAAATGA
>CAVIYT010000244.1:0-4495 GCA_963646925.1 Paludibacteraceae bacterium | reverse complement strand
GATTACTCCAAGGTCATCAACGGAAGAAACCCGATCGTTGCCCATGAGTTCCTCGGAAGCTCCGTAGAAGGAAAGACCGTAATCGTCGTCGACGATATGATCTCCTCCGGCGAGAGCATGCTCGACACCGCTAAGGAGTTAAAGGAGCGCAAGGCCGAGAAGGTCGTTGTATGCTGTACATTCGGTCTCTTCACCGCAGGCTTCGAGAAGTTCGATGAGTTCTACCAGAAGGGCTACATCGACAGCGTTGTCACAACAAACTTAAACTACCGTTCCCCGGAACTCTTCACAAAGGAATGGTATGTGGAAGCTGATATGAGCAAGTACATCGCTGCCATCATCAACTCCTTAAACCACGATGTTTCCATCGGAAACTCCCTGTCCCCGACAGACAAGATCCAGAAGCTCATCAGAAAGTACAACGAAGGTCTTCTGTAATTTAAATTTCAGAAAGTATTTACGCCGCCCGGAATCCATAACGGAAACCAGGCGGCGTTTTTTCTTCATATTTATTTGAACACATCAATACATTCGAATCACCGATACTCCCTCCTGTGCTGACTGTATCTTCGTCCAGATGATCAGCAACACATGCTGCCGTCAACGCTGCGGCCACATAAATCCATCAATAAAAGCGGGGATTCCGACATTTCTGTAGAAATCCCCACTTTTTATTTTACCTTATAAAATCTTAGTTTCCATTCACGCTTCTTACCTTACTGATGGACAGCTTATCTGTCGCAGAAGAGTCGAACTCAACCGCGAACTGCACATTGTCTGGAAGTGCTTTTTTCTGTAAGACTTCAAAGTATTGGGACGCATCCTTGATAACTAGACCTGTTGTGCTCCAGTTGTCACCTGGAAGGATCCATACCTTCAAGTTTCCAACCTTTATCTCATACGGAAGTTTCTGGGATACCCATTCCGCCTTTCCATATTTGGACAGACAGCTGTATACATCACCCAGAGTCATTTTACCCGTAGAACCATCAAAGAGTTCCGTTTTCTCATAGGTAGTAGTTCCGCCTTTATCGTACGCCTCTTGAAGCGTATCTGCATTCAATTTCAGGTTTCCAGAATTAACAGACGCTGTCTGGGTCGGCTGCGTATTAGCCTTTGTCGTCTCCTTGACAGCCGCGGTCGTTTCCTTCACAGCTGCAGTAGTCTCCCTCACAGCAGCTTCCGTTGTCTCCGCTTCAGTATCTGCCTCGGTCTCTTCATCTGCCGCATCTGTCTCCTCGTCAGCGGTGTCATCCTCGTATGGATTATGATCCAGAAGTTTTCCGTCCACATCCGCGAACCGGCCATCAGGAGTCGTATCATCCACCATCATTCTGCCGTCATCTTCAAAATAGTAGACCGCACCATCAAGCTGCTGATATCCAGTCACCGCGCTGGCATAAAGACGTCCTGCTGCCGGATTGAAATAATAGGAACCACCGGTCTCATCTGTATACCACCCAAGTCTCCAGGAACCATCTTTATTTAAGCAATATGTATAATCCCCACCGCTGATGACACCTGCGTCATAGTTTGACGGAGCAAGGGCGAAGGCACGCTTGTAATATTTCGAAGCTCCCTCCACATCTCCCGCTTCCAGAAGCTCATCTCCTTTTGCATAGGACTCATCTGCCGCAGATGAACGGTAACTGTCAAGTTCTTCTTTATAGTTTTTGTTACCTGGTCTCAGTGAAACTGCCTTCTCCCAGAATTTCAGGCAGGCGTCTACATCTTCCATCTCTAAATAGTAAGAAGAAGCGCTGTTTAAAAATTCATCAAGCTGTTCGTCTGTCACAGAAGAATTCTGATTCACAAACTGCTCCAAACCGGTCTGAACCACCGTTTCCGCTTCTTTTGTCTTTCCGGCATCCACATAGACTGTAATCAGCCAAGAATATGCCTCGATCCGGTCCGGCGCCTCATCGATCACAGCTTTCAGAGCCTCAATTGCCTGATCATTCTTTCCCTCATCATAGCAGGTCTCCCCATATGAGATTCTTGCCTCCAGAAGAGCGCTCTTAATGCTCTCATCATTCTGATCCGCCTTCTGAAGAACCGCCACCGCATTCTCATAATCATCCATTGAGGAGTATGCTGCAGCGATCTCCAGGGAATTCTCGACCGTAATTCCGTCAATTTCCTGCAGCTTTAAGAGCCACGGGATCGCCGTCTCATAGTCTTCGTTGTCCGTCAATGCCTGGCAGATCGAACGGATACAGCTATCCTGCTCTTTCTGCAGCTCCGGATCCTTTGTCTTTTCATATCCCTGTTTCAGGATCGCTTCAGCCTCATCATATTCTTCGTTTCCAATATATGCTTTGGAAAGCTGAATATAGGCCTTGCTGTAGGACGGATCCAGTTCGATACACTGCAACAGGGATTCGACCGCGCTTCCATAGTCCTCATCGCTGATATACTGGACACCTTCTTTATAAAGGTTCTCCGCTTCTGCAGAACTCGCCTGCGCTTCCTGGGTCGTATTGCTCACAGAAGCATCTTTCTTGCCGCATGCGGAACAGAGTACCACCGCCGCAGCCATAATTAAAAACCATTTTCTCATTCTAATTCCTCATTTTTTTGCCGGAGTATTTTGTCATAGAGCAGCATTTTTTATCCGATTTGCAGTTTATTTCTTTTATCCGGCTAATTTAAAGCTTACCAGTTTATAACTATACCATTTTTCTCTCTTTCTGTCCAGATAGTAGTCAGCGGAAAACTATGGCAGAATCTCGGCAGATCTGTGAACATTTCAGGATCCGTGTTCTCTCCCAGCATCCGTACCCGGACGCGCAGAATTTTCAACACCGCATAAAACAGGGACCAGCTATACAGCTGATCCCTGTGATTATCTCTTATTCAGTTTGTCAGAGAATATCCCAAGCTTAAGCTTCCACTTCTCCTCCAGCCATTCTCGCTTCCACTTCCTTCTTCTGAACATCGCCAGGAGCCTGCTCGTAGCGGCTGAACTCGTAGGAGAATACGCCGATACCGCCGGTCATAGAGCGGAGGTCTGTGTTGTAGCCGAACATCTCGGACATCGGAACGTCAGCAACGATCTCCTGCTTTCCGCCGTGGAGAGAGTTCATTCCGAGAACGCGGCCTCTTCTTCTGTTTAAGTCACCCATAACATCACCGGTGAACTTATCCGGAACAACAACTTTTACGGAAGCGATCGGCTCTAAGAGAACCGGGCCGGCGTCCATAAAGCCTTTCTTGAAGGCCAGGGTCGCAGCCATCTTGAATGCCATCTCGGAGGAGTCTACCGGGTGGTAGGAACCGTCGAGAAGTGTTGCCTTGATGCCGACTACCGGGTAACCAGCTAACGGACCCTTTGTACAGCATTCCTGCACACCTTTTTCTACTGCCGGGAAGTAGTTCTTCGGAACTGCGCCGCCGAATACTTTCTCCTCGAAGATATACGGAGTCTCAAGATCACCGGACGGCTCGAAGGACATCTTAACGTCACCGAACTGTCCATGTCCGCCAGACTGTTTCTTATAACGTCCAGGAGCTTCCACTTTCTTGCGGATCGTCTCGCGGAACGCGAATTTCGGTTTGGAAAGTTCCACATCGACTTTGTAGCGGCCGAGAAGCTTGCTGACTGTAACTTCCAGCTGCTGGTCGCCGATACCGTAGAGTAAGCTCTGGCGGTTCTCGGTATCGTTCACAACGCGGAGTGTCAGGTCCTCTTCCATCATTCTCGCAAGCGCGCTGGAGATCTTATCCTCGTCGCCCTTTGTCTTTGCGGCGAAGCGCATATATGTATACGGTGTGGAGATCTTCGGTTTGTGATATACGATCGGAGCGGATCTTAAAGCGATCGTATCGCCTGTCTGTGTCACGGAGAGTTTCGCAACGGCACCGATATCGCCAGCCTTTAACTCCGAAACTTCGATCACGTCTTTACCTCTTAATACGTAAACTTTCGCGATCTTCTCTTCTGCGTCTTTATTTACATTGTAGAGGGTGCTGTCCGGTTTTAATGTGCCGGTGCAGACCTTCATTAAGGAATACTTACCGATAAACGGGTCAACGATGGTCTTGAAAACTCTTGCGGAGAGGGATACCTCATCGTTGTATTTCGCGGTAAAGTGCTCACCGTTTGATACGTCAACGCCAACGCACTCACCCTTATCCGGTGACGGGAAGTAGCGGTCGATCGCGTTTAATAACGCGTTGAAGCCCTGGCAGTTGATGCCGGAACCCATCATGACCGGAACGATCGTACCGTCGCATACGTGGGTCTGTACCGCAGTGTAGATCTCGTCCTGAGTGAACTCATCACCGGAGAAGTAGCGTTCCATATACTCTTCGCTTGTCTCGGCAACGGCCTCGATCAGGGCGTCACGGATAATTCCGAGGTTCTTCTTTGTGTATTCCGGAATCTCGCAGTCCTCATAATCGGACAGGTTTGTGAAGCGGCGGCCCTGCATCTTAACTGCGTTTACAAAGCCGACGAACTTCTCGTTCTCACGGATCGGTACCTGGAACGGAG
>CAVIYT010000243.1:0-4594 GCA_963646925.1 Paludibacteraceae bacterium | reverse complement strand
CACTTCCAGCATTCATACAGCAGCTTCTTCACCTGTGCGAAGATCTCCTCCGTCACATCCGTTGGATCCTCGAAAACTCTCTGGTGCGACCGTGTCTTAAAATCCAGCGTCCGGTAAGTCACTGCCACGCAGCTGCACTTTTTTCCGTCCCTGCGCATCCTGGCAGCCACCACGTCACACTGGGCAAGGAGAAGCGCCAGCGCCTGCTCATACGTCACGATATCTTCTTCCACGGTAGTCTCGGCGCTATAGCCTTTCGCTTCCTCCCGCTCTGCCCGAACCGGGGAATCATCAATTCCGTTGGCGTAGCAATAAAGCTGATGCCCGGCCTTTTCTCCCAGGATCCGCCTGATCTCCGCCTCCTCGCACCGCGCCATATCCCCGATGGTCTTGATCCCTTCCTGTAAAAGTCTCTGCTCCGACGCCTTTCCAAGAAACAGAAGATCCCGAACCGGAAGCGGCCACATTTTCTCCGGGATCTCAGCCAGAAACAACGTATGTACCTTATCCGGCTTTTCAAAATCGGATGCCATCTTCGCTAAAAGCTTGTTCGTCCCAATCCCGACGTTCACCGTAAATCCCAGCTCGTCCCGGATCTTATCCTTGATCTCATGGGCCACCGCCACAGGATCCGGATAGATCAAATGAGTGCCGGTCATATCGAGAAACACTTCATCAATCGAAAAAGACTCCATCGCCGGCGCATAGGACGCGCAGATCTCCTTGAACGCCCGTGAACATCTCTGGTACAGCGCAAAGTCTCCCGGCACGCACACGAGATTCGGACATTTCCGCAGCGCCAAAGCCACAGGTTCCCCGGTGGTCACCCCATACTTTTTCGCCGGAATCGATTTCGCCACGACAATGCTTCGCCTTAACTTCGGATCCCCGCCGATACAGGACGGGATCTCCCGCAGATCCGGCAGTCCCTCTTTTACACGCTTCGCCGCCTCCCATGAGAGGAAAGCGCTGTTCACATCCACATGAAATATCAACCGCTCCATACCATTTTCCTCATACCAGAACTATCAGAAATTTCCATCTCCAAATTCGACCAGACAGGGCAAACTGAACATTTCTATATCAGCCCGCAATTCATCCCGCCGTTCCGTCTGTTCACGCTCTTTTCTCCCTCATGATCCAGAAAAATGTACATGTAAAAATGATTCCCTTAATGATTGAAGTGGACGTAAGCGCCCACCAGATTCCATCGAGTCCCATAATACCTGCAAGTACAATAGCCAGCGGAATTCTTGCACTCGTAAACGTAATGCTGATCACGCTGCAGAGTCTCGTCCTTCCAAGTCCCGACAGCGCTCCAATGGTCGTCAGTTCCACGCACATGAACGCCTCACTGAATCCGATAATCACAAGATAGCTCACAGCTGTCGCTACCGCCTTCGGCTCATGGAAAAAGATATCCGCGATGGCGTTTGGGAAACAGATAAACGCCGCGGAGACCAGCACGCCCCAGATTCCCACGGTCCACAGGGACACCTGGTATCCTTTCCGAACACGTTCCCGCTCTCTTGCCCCATAGTTCTGGGCCACGAACGCATTTAACGCCGCCGCGAAACCGTCCGCCGTATTCCAGGAGATCGATTCGATCTGACCGCCGACTCTCTGCGTTGCCACCGCCTCCGCGCCGTATCCGGATACCATGCGCGTTAAGATCATGGAAATTCCGCAGTACGCCATTCCCTGGAGCGCTGTCGGAATTCCGATCCTGCAGATTCCCTTTAAAAATTCAGCCGGAATCTTCGCGAAAAGACGGATTTCTTTCAACACATTCTCTTTCTTCTGTACGATGATCCCTAGGACCATGATACTCATAACAATCGCCTGGGCTGTCACCGTGGCGATCGCCGCTCCGGTAACTCCAAGTCTCGGAAACGGTCCCGGTCCGAGGATCAAAACAGGGTCCAGGATCATGTTTGTAACAAGCCCAATGAGATTTGCCATAAACGGCGTTTTTGAATCTCCCTGGGCCGTATAAAGTCCTGTCAGTGTCAGCGTCAAAAATGAAAATACGATCAGCCCACAGGCGATTTTCGTGTAAGCTATCGCTGCCGCATGTGCTTCCGCATCCTCAAGATTGAAAAATCCCACCATCTGATTTACAAATACAAGACATAGAACCGCATATGCGATTCCCATCGCCGCCGCAAGTTGCACCGCCGTCTGGGCAAATCCATGGGCTTTCTCCCGGTCCCCGCGCCCGATACACTGTGCCACCTGAACCTGTCCGCCCATTCTCGCCATGGACGCCAGCCCCTGCGAAAGCCATGTAAACATTCCCCCGACGCCGACTCCCGCAACCGCCTTCGATCCCAAAAGCCCGATCCATGCCATATCCGTAATGTTGTAAAACGTCCCCAGAAATGACGATGCCATGATCGGGACGGCGAGCTTTACAAGCGTTTTCATGATCGGCCCCTTCGTTAAATTTCCTTCCATTCCCCAAAATTCCTCATCCGTTTTATTTTTGATTACCCAATATTTCTATTATACCTGGTTTCTTTTGAGTTTTAAATAAGCTTTTTCCCATGCTTCCATTTTACCATATATTTCTCCGTCAAGCAAACATTTGTTCTGTTTCTTTTAAAAATTAGTACGTCTGACTTCAATCTAGTTTAATTCACCGCTGAAGTAACGAAAATGTTGGTTGTCGTTTTTCAATTCACATTTGAATATATAACATAAAAATTCAGTTATTCAAAATTTTCGAACAACTGAACTTTCATGTAAATTTTAATATGACTCCTCATGATTCACCTGCTTGAACCTTTTTATTTTACTTATATTTTACACACCACTGTCCCTAACTTTACGCAGCTTCTTTATGATAAATGAGTGAATTTATATTCATCACAAACCCTATGAGAAAAAGAAACGAGGAATCAAAAATGACTTACAAGACAATCGTGATCGATCATGTACAGAAAGCAAAAAGACTGGCAGCAGAGATTGAACATAAAGCAAACGAGATGGCTGAAACCGGCTGGGAATTCGCCACCTTCTCCACTTCCGCTTCTGGAAAAGCGATCTTAGTTTTCCGCACACAGAATGAGTTTTCGGATGAATCCGAGGAAAAAGAAGAGGAAAAAGCCGAAAAAAATAAAGACTCCGCGAAATCCGAAACTGCCGGTGAAAAAGAATGAAGCAGGCAATCATCGACATCGGTTCCAACTCCATAAGACTGACGCTCTATGAAACAGACGGCGGTCACTTTAAGACCCTGTTCCGGGAAAAGATCATGGCGGGACTCGCCGGATATGTGGAAAACAGGGTGCTCAGCGCCGCAGGAATTGAATGCGCCTGCTCGGCTCTCTTAAACTTCCAGAGCATCCTGCAAACCTTAAAGATCGACAACATCTGCGTCTTCGCCACCGCCTCTCTTCGAAACATTTCCAACACGGAGCAGGCCCTGGCCGTGATCCACTCGGCGACCGGCTATTCCGTGGAAGTCTTAAGCGGTGAGGAGGAAGCTCTTTTAGGCTACACCGGTGCCATGCAGGAACTCCACCTTGCAAGCGGCGCGTTCCTTGACATCGGCGGCGCCAGTTCCGAGATCGTCACCTTTTCCGACGGGGCTCCCATCGATTTCACAAGTTTTCCGATCGGCTCCTTAAGCCTGTACCGCCGCTGTGTGAAAAAGATTCTGCCCGGAACCGGCTCCCTCGCGAGATTGCGCCACACGATCTCCGAGACCATCGATCTCGATCCCGTCGATACTGCCCCGCAGCCGCTGATCGTCGGTGTCGGCGGAACCGCCCGCGCGACACTCCGTATGGCCCAGTACTATTATGGCAGTTCCGACGGCTGCCGCAGCATCACCTCCGACCAGCTTGACGGCCTCTGCGACTTCCTCTGCAGCGGTCAAAAAGCCGCCAGCGACCTGATCCTCCAACTAGAAGCCGACCGCATCCACACCCTGATTCCAGGCCTCTTAGTCCTGCAGCACGTCTTCCACCGCTTCCAGGCTCAGCATCTGATCGTCAGCAAGTATGGGGTGCGGGAAGGGTATTTGTGTGAGCGGGTACTGAAGCAAACTACCTAATGAATTTTCTCACATATAAAACATGCCACCGGCAGTTTCTTCCAGATGTATAGCAACTTTGAACTATCCGGGATTTCCGGATAGTTCAATTCTAAGCTTGTGGTACGATTTTTTACACCACAGACTCTACTAAGATCCCATTCTCTCAGCTTTCCCTCCACCGGAATCGATACTTACCTTTTCCTTGTCCCACTACCGTTTCAATGATTCCATACTCTGTCATTTTCTTTAAAAGATCAGATGCCCTGGATGTTTTCACATCGATTACCCTCATCACATCTGACCGCCCAAAGATCACCTGTCCCTGAAATGCTTCATAAAGTCTCAAAATATTGTTTACTGTTTTAGGTTGGAATACATCTTCAATGTCCGCTTTTAAGGCCTCAATGTCCGCTTTTTTCATCCCAATGTCCGGTTTTTCTATTTCTTTGAATGCACCGCTGATATGCAATGTTCGGTTATGAAGCGGAATGTTTTCATTCAATAGCAGATTTCTTAAAAACAACTCCAGGTACTCTGTTGTTTCATAAATGC
>CAVIYT010000242.1:0-4617 GCA_963646925.1 Paludibacteraceae bacterium | reverse complement strand
GCGCTAAACGATCCTTTTCATATTGTGCTTTGCGAGGACAGTGTAAAAACTGTCCTCCTTTTCTTATTCGCCTATGGATTGGGTCTGGGAATCTACTTCTCCAGCCGCCGCAATTACCGCAGGGGCGAGGAACATGGCTCGGCCAAATGGGGCGATGCCAGAGCTGTGAACAAGAAGTACCGGGATAAAAGGCCGGAGCAGAACAAGCTGTTCACCCAGAATGTACGCATGGGGCTGGACGGTAAAAAACACCGGCGCAATCTCAACACCGTGGTAGTGGGCGGCAGCGGCGCAGGCAAGAGCCATAACTTAGCCAAGCCAAATTTGATGCAGGCCTGTACCTCCTACGTTTGTTTAGATCCCAAAGGGGAGTTGCTGAGAGATACAGGCCACCTGCTGGAGCAAAAAGGGTACGAAGTCCGGGTTCTGGATCTTCTGAATATGGAGAAAAGCCACTGTTATAACCCGTTTGTCTATCTCCGGGACGACAACGATGTGCAGCGCCTGGTGACGAACCTGTTCAAATCCACTACGCCCAAGGGCAGCCAGAGTAACGACCCCTTCTGGGACACTGCCGCCTCCATGCTGCTGCTTGCGCTGGTGTTTTATCTGCATCACGAAGCGCCGGAGGATGAGCAGAACTTCCCTATGGTCATGGAGATGCTGCGGGCCGGTGAAGTCCGGGAGGACGATGACACCTACCAGTCGCCGCTGGACGAGCTGTTTGAACGGCTGGAAATGCGGGAGCCGGAGCATATCGCCGTGAAGTATTACAAGGACTACCACTCCGGCTCTGCCAAGACCTTGAAGTCCATCCAGATCACCCTGGCGGCAAGACTGGAAAAATTCAACCTGTCCTCGCTGGCGGCACTGACCGCAACGGATGAACTGGACTTACCAAGTCTGGGTGAAAAGAAGGTGGCGCTGTTTGCCCTCATACCGGATAACGATACGAGCTTCAATTTTCTCGTGTCGATTCTTTATACCCAGATCTTCCAGCAGCTTTTCTGGCTGGCGGATCACAAGTACGGAGGAAGCCTGCCGGTGCCGGTGCATTTTCTGATGGACGAGTTTGCCAACGTCAGTCTGCCGGACGATTTTGACAAGATCCTCGCCACCATGCGTTCCCGCAATGTGAGCGTGACCATCATCCTGCAGAACATCGCCCAGCTAAAGGCGCTGTTTGAGAAGCAATGGGAGTCGATTCTGGGGAATTGTGTGCGCACGGAAGTCGCCAGCGCGTTATAAATTGGCGACGCGGTAATTATAGGATACCGCCTTTAGCAAGCGGTAGGTGAAAGTATCAAGCTCTCTGCAAATATACGAGGAAAGGAGGCTCATAATCCGCAGAAGCAGCCTATTATTCTACAACTTATCCGAGCGGGGAAACCCAAAGGGGAGTGTAGCATGTTGTCGCTTTTGCAAAACAGCAAAAGCCTGGGCAAAGGGGCGCAAATCCTGTGCGTCCTGCGGCTCAAGAATAAAAATCAGTGTATGAGGTACAAAGCTAAACTGCCTGAACGATAGCCAGAGTTGGGGAATCCGACTCCGCATACGAAAAGGATTGAAACGTATGCCATTCCATGTTGGTTTCATTTCGCAGTTATGAAATCAAGTGATACTCATGGAGGAACAACCACAAGACAGTGGGCAAATGGCGAACGTCGGTGCCGACAACATTGAATGCTAATCCTGTATTTACTAACCGTGGATGACCTAAACCCGGTAACGGGCATGGTCACACAGCTCTCATAGTAGTCCGAGACGTTAGCAGCGTTCGCATGGCGAAGGAGAGCAGCTTATTCACTAATACAATAGAAAGGACGGTGCGTGAGGCATTGAGAAATCCAATTGATGTATTAAGTAGTTTGGCGGAAATGTCAAAGAATGAATCATACAAATTTCAACGGTTATATAGGAATCTGTATAACCCCGAGTTCTACTGGCTTGCGTATAAAAACATATACGCAAACACCGGCAGCATGACCGCCGGTGCGGATGGAACCACAATAGACGGCATGAGTGACGAAAGAATCGCAAAAATCATTGCATCCCTGCGAGACAGAAGTTACCAGCCGAAACCTGCACGGCGAGAGTATATCGCTAAGAAAAACAGCAATAAAATGCGCCCGCTGGGTATCCAGTCAGGCGATGATAAGCTGGTGCAGGAAGTCGTGAAAATGATTTTAGAGAGCATTTATGAACCAGTATTCAGCAACCACTCTCACGGGTTCAGGCCAAACAGAAGCTGCCAGACAGCACTGCAACAAATCCAGAAAACCTTTACCGGTGCGAACTGGTTTGTTGAGGGCGATATCCACGCCTGCTTCGACAGTTTCAACCACCACACAGTAATCATACTCCTGAGAAAGCGAATTGAGGACGAATCGTTCCTACAGCTTATCTGGAAATTTCTGAAAGCTGGCTATATGGAGCAATGGACATACAACCGAACCTACAGCGGTGTACCGCAGGGGTCGGGTGTCAGTCCTGTGCTTGCGAACATATACCTCCATGAATTAGATAAATTCATGGAAAAATATGCCAATGATTTCAGCCGTGGACAGAAAAGAATGATAAATCCAGAATACAACAAATCTCTGAAACGGGCGGCTTACTACCGCCGTGTAGGAAAACAGAAGTGGACGGATTTATCGCCGGAACAGCGAAAAGAACGGAATCGAACGCTCAAAACGCTGGAAGCAAAACAACGGATGCTGTCACCTTCCCTTCCATTGGACGATTCCTACAAGAGAGTGCAGTACGTCCGTTATGCTGATGATTTTATCATTGGCGTAATAGGAAGCAAAGCCGATGCCGAGCAAATCAAGCAGGATGTCGGACAATTTCTGAAGGATGTACTGGACTTGGAGATGTCCGATACAAAAACGAAAGTAACGCATACAGGAGACAGGGCGAGATTCCTGGGTTATGACATCACAGTATCCAGAAGTCAGGAACTGAAAATGTCCACCGCAGGATACAAGCTCAGAAGCAATACAGGAGTGGTAAAGCTGCTGGTTCCCAGAGAAAAATGGGTCAATAAGCTGCTGGAATACAATGCAATTAAAATCAAGATTAACGAAAACGGAAAGGAAAGATTTGTTGCCCTGCACAGGGGAAAATTGGTCAATCTGAGTGACATTGAAATTCTGACACGATATAACGCAGAAGTCCGTGGTTTGTACAACTATTACTCCATAGCGAATGATTCCTTTAAGATTGGCAAATTTGCCAACCTTATGAAATACAGCATGTACAAAACATTCGCCTGCAAGTACAAGACCAATGTGCATGAAATTAAGCGCCGATATTGTGTCAGAGATCTGTTCACTGTCCCTTATGAAACCAAAACAGGTACTAAAACCACAACATTTTACAAGGATGGTTTTAAGCGAAAAGAGGTTGCTACAAAGTTTGACAATGTGAGCGAGCTTCCGCAGTATACCAAATACAGCAAAACCAACACCTTAAAACAGCGTGTGGAGCGCCATACCTGCGAACTGTGCGGAAAAGATTGCAGAAATCTGGAAATCCACCAAGTAAAGAAATTGAAAGACTTGAAAGGCCACAGTGATTGGGAGTTCCTTATGCGCAAAAGGAGACGGAAAACAATCGTTGTATGCCCGGATTGTCATAAATTGATTCATTCTTAACACCGCAAATATGATAAGCGGAAAGCCGTATACATCGAGAGGTGTACGTACGGTTTGGGAGGGAGTGGACGAGCGTCCTTCTGCCGAAGGACGCCCCGAAGCTTACCTCATGACGAAATGTTATACCTGGGCGGCAATGAAACCTCCACCCACAAGCTGATCTCTGAGTCCTATCTGGGCAAGTCCACCATCGACACCAACACCTACGGCAAATCCACCGGGCGCAGCGGCAATTACAGCACCAACTACCAGATCACGGGCCGTGAACTGCTGACGCCCGATGAGGTGCGTATGATGGATAACCGCTATGCGCTCCTGTTTATTCGCGGTGAGCGCCCCATTATGGATGAGAAGATTGATCCGTTCAAGCACCCCAATGTGAAGCTGTCCGCACTGGGCGGCGCACCTGTTTATGAACACGGCAGCACAGAAAACGCCGTGGCAACCCTGTCCGTAACCGACGCGGACCTGAGTGGTCTGCCGGTTCTGGAAATAGAAGATACCAACCATGAGCTGATTCCCGATGATGAACTGGAACGGCTCGCCAACTAAAAGGAGGAAATGCACTATGAAGAACCTGTTTAACATCAAGAACACCGTGACCAAGAACGCTAAGACCAGCAAGTCCATCAACCGCAATACCATTCTGGAACGCAGAGCCAAGCGCGGCTTCCGTTTCTATTCTGCCGCCGTACTGGCGCTGGCCCTTGTGGGCAGCATGGCGGTCCCGGCCTTTGCAGCCAGCGACCCGATTGCCGTAGTCAACAACCTGAGCGATTTTATCTTCGGCTTGATCCGTGCGGTGGGCCTGATCCTGCTGGGCTGGGGTATCGTGCAGGTGGGTCTGTCTCTCCAGTCCCACGACCCGTCCCAGCGCTCCAACGGTTTCCTGACCCTTGCCGGCGGCATTGTCATTACCTTCGCTAAGGAGATTCTGACCCTCATCACCGGCTAAACAGAG
>CAVIYT010000241.1:0-4705 GCA_963646925.1 Paludibacteraceae bacterium | reverse complement strand
GCACATCCCGGACTTCATCGCTGAAGTAGATCACGGATTCCTTGCCGCCTTTCCGGTAGACTCTGGCACCGCAGGTGTCAAGGTCGATGTCATTGATATTTAGTCCGACACATTCGGAGACACGGATACCGGTTCCCAGGAGGAGTGACATCATTGCAAGGTCTCGAACTTTCGTTCGCTCATGGTAAAGTTTCTGTTTTTCGGTCAGCTTATCACCTTCCTCAACTTCATCGAGGAGCTTTGCCACTTCATCAATCTCCAGACGGATAATTTCCTTCTCATGGAGCTTCGGCATACGGACCAGGGCGGCTGGATTCTTTTCGATCCGCTCATTCCGGAAGAAATAGCTGTAAAAGCTGCGGAGAGAGGAGACCTTTCGCATGAGTCCCCGTTCCGTATTGACAATATCATCACTTGTATCACCAGGATGACACTTCAGATAGTCGATATATTCTTCCAGATCCGTCACGGTTAATTTTTCGAGATCGGACGGCGTGAGAGTATGGGCAGGATTATCAAAAGTTCCAGGATTGGCGGTCTTTAAGAACTGGAAAAATATCTTTAAGTCGTATGCATACGCAATTCTGGTTCTCGTGGAGGTGCTTGTCTCGATTCCACGGAAAAAGTCAGAACAGAAAGAGGGGAGTTCTCTCTGCAGTTCCCGGAGCTTTTTGATATTTTCAATATCTTTCTGTTCATGATAGGAGAGTGTGGCCATCAGAATTCCTCCTTTTCATTCTTCTTATCACATTCATTCCGCGATTCGGGAATTTGTTCTCCAGAGCCAGCCATACGTCTCTGGGCTTTCACAGACCGATCAGACTGACATGCTTCATCATCAGATGATCCAGCCACCTCCATATGTACCGGATTCCATCCCTCAATATTCCCAGAGATCACAGCATGAAACAATCGTTCCTTAATTCCAGGATTTTCCTTATTCAACTGTTTGGTTAAATTTTTAACATATTCCCGTTTCGTATGTCCATCCGCAGGACATGGATTTTTGCACACCGGAAGGTTATACTTATTCTTAAATCCAATCACATCCGCCTCAGATACATACATCAGCGGCCGGATCACCGTAAGCTCCGTGCGGTCGAGAAACGTCTTCGGCGGAAACGTATAGAATCGACCCTCAAACATCAAGGACAACAGCATGGTCTCAATAATATCATCCTTATGATGCGCGTAAGCGATCTTATTGCATCCGGCGGCCTTTGCCTCAAGGTTCAGGGCGCCTTTGCGCATTTTCGCGCACAGGGAGCAAGGATTTGACTCTTTGCGGGCCTCAAAAACGATTTTACCGATCTCAGTGGGGATTATCGTAAGAGGGACATCAAAACCGTCGCAAAAGGCCTGTATGCCGCTGAAATCCTGGATTCCGAATCCAAGGTCAACGGTGAACGCGTGAAGCGTAAAATGTTTCGGATAAAAGCGCTGGAGCTCATGGAGCGCATAGAGAAGAGCCAGGCTGTCCTTGCCGCCGGAGACACCGACAGCAATATGGTCCTGGTCATTGATGAGATCGTAATCGTCAACAGCCTGACGTACTAGGCTTAAAAGTCTTTGTAATTTCATAAGAAAACCTCAATTCATGAAAAGTAAGGAAATACCTGTGTTTTCGGCTCCAACTATTCGATAAACTGTTCTTTCACGAATAGTTGAAACTAAGTTTATTCTACTTCTTCTCGATCTATGTGTCAAGGTTGTATCCCTTTTGGGGTTACGATAAATCAAATGAAAGGTGGTATCTGTATGAAAGACAAGTTAAAACAGTATCTTGTTCCGGCTACGCTTGCTGGCACGGTGATATCTGCGTTTCCTGCTCTGGCTGCGGAAGGGGATCCGGTTTCTGCGTCTGACTGGTCCGCAATTCTGACATCGTTAACCGCGCAGATTTCCGTTAGTACGATCGTTGCGGCGCTCGCAACATTCATTACTGCCGGAATCGGACTTGTATTCATGTGGTGGGGCGTTCGGAAACTCGTTCGTACTGTCATGGGTGCATTCAGACGCGGTAAGCTGTCCGTCTAGTCCCTGTTAACTAGCCTCCTGCATTTGCGGGGGGCTTTTCGTTTATGGAGGTATCAATGGAAACAAAGTTACTTGATGGGTCCATGAATCCATATAACATCGTGAAAGTTATCCAGCACAATCAAGCGTTCTATGCCCTTTACCCGGACTATTTCCGCCCAGAGGGTCTTCTTATCTTCTGCGGTGCTCAAGGTTCGGGAAAGACCTTGAGCGCTGTGCAGTATGTTAAGAAACTCTGTAAGGAATATCCGAAGGCGATCCTTTGCACGAATGTGGAGATTCACGGTCTCCCACCAGAAACCCGTGTGGTTGAGTATGATGGACTTGACTGTTTAAAGAACCTTGAAAACGGCTATGCAGGCGTGATCTATCTGATTGATGAGATTCATCTTGAATTCAACTCTCTTGAATCCAAGAACATCGACATCGAGGTTATGGTGGAAGTTTCCCAGCAGAGAAAGCAGAGAAAACACATTGTGGGGACAACGCAGGTTTATGGACGGCTTGCCAAACCCTTCCGTGAACAGATCAAGAACGCGGTGCTCTGTAACTGTGTCGGGCGTGTGTTCCAGCTTAACACTCTCATTGATGGGGCAAAATCGGTTGAGAAAGATGGTCACCTCGTTACGGACACGGTCAAACGCTTTTACTGGTTCCACTCTCCCGATTTGTATGATTCATATGACACATACGCCAAAATGCGGCGTTATAAGAATGAATGGAAAGGAAGGCCGATCAATGCAAAATGCAATTGAATTATTCTCTATGTTAGTAGCTGATGCCGCGCCTTACGCGGTTGTTTTCGCCCTCGGTCAGCGCCTTGTGACTTTGTTCCTCGGCATGGCGTTTAAGGGGGAAATCGTTCTGTGAGAAAGGGGTTCAGATATGCGTTTAGCTTACTACTTTGTCTGGTTCTGTATTCTGTACACCCTGTCCCGGCTTACGCGCAGATTTGGGTACTGGGTGCGGAGACTTATGAAGATTCTGAGATTCCGGTTGATGATGTAATGACGGCATCGGATGCGATTATGCTTTTATCGTCATATAGTACGCCTTATGATGGTACGATCAGCACAACATATACGTCATACTTTGCTGGCGTGATCGAAAAACTTCCACCGTCTGCTCATTATGTCCTCTTCCGCTCGGATCAGTATAATTACAGGCTGGTATACAGTGACGAAATGACGTTCCAGAATGGGCGCTTTGTCGCTGATTCTGCGCAGTACGTCAATTATTATGTTGGTAACTACAACAACCGGACACAGGTCACGCAAGGCTCTGAGGGGGCTTTTTCGCTCTCTCCTAGTGGGTATCCGGTATACAGTGACATTGGTGACCTGTATCCGGCACTCTATGAGGGGGTGAAAGGATATGAATTTAAGACTCTTCTCTTCTGCTCGGTGCTCTTCCTGCTCTTCACGGTCGCGCGGTCGTTTTTCTCGCCGGATCGGTTCCGCATTTAGGCGTGTGGTTGCGGGGGCGCTCATACTTCTTTGCGTCTCCTGCTCTTCCATGCCTGCCCTCGCTGATGAGCTGTACACGCCGGACGGGTTCGCAAAACAGATAGACACCTATAAATCTCTTGCATTGTCTGCGTCCAACGCTTTAAGGTCCAGTTTGTCAAGTGATAATATTTCTCTTGCGTCCTCGGTATCCAGCGTGACTAATACTATTGATTGGTCTGGCTCTAAGTTGCGCATTGGTTATCGTAATGGCGCCCCTAATTATAATTGGGTATGGTCTGATTTTGTTTATCCTTCTGTCGCTGGTACATTTTCGTATGTTGTTCCGTCCGGAAAAACTGTTAACCGTATTGATTTAGAACTTAGTACAGTAGCTTCGTTACCCGCAAGTGGTAAATACAGTTTTTCTCTTGATTTTGCGAGTGATTCATCTTTGTCTTATTCTCAGATTGGATTGTGGATGACATGGAGTAGTAAAAATCAGCAATCTTTGTCATCTAATAATAGTTTAACTTTTAATCAGTCTTCTGGTGATTTTTATGCATCTAATGTAATTAATTTGCAATCTAATGTTAGTGAGTTTGTTGTGCTTATTTCTTTAAAAGATGGAGTAAGTGCTGGCGGCGCTATTGGGGGTAAGTTTTCAATTAACTTTACTAAGTCATCTTCTACGGCTGATATTGTTTCTCCCGGCACTGCTCCATCAAGTGATGATATACAGTCCGGTATTGCAAATACTACTAGCCAGATCGCTACTAGCGTTAATGATGTGTATGATTCTATCCATGATCTTATGCAGCACATATCTAACCAGTTAGCCGCCCTATGGGATCAAATGTATAACTACATGCACGTCCCAACGTATAATAAGCTTCAAGAGATTCTGTTGACTTTGCAAAGTATTGCTATGGGTTCTGACCTGCAAAAGATCGCGGATCAGATCAGCAACTCCACTACGGAGCAGACAAGCGATCTCATCGCGAACGAGGATGCGCGGACGGACGATCTCATTAACAACGCGAACAGTAACCAGCAAAAGACCGAGCAGGCGATTGAGAAGCATGGGAATTTCATTATTGAGGGTTTGAAGTCCCTTTTCATCCCCTCTGATGATTATTTCAGTTCGAAGTTCTCTGAGCTTAACGAGTTCTTCAAGGATCGTTTCGGGTTCCTGTACACGCCCATTGACTTACTTATCCGGT
>CAVIYT010000240.1:0-4771 GCA_963646925.1 Paludibacteraceae bacterium | reverse complement strand
TCGCGAACGTCATTTCGCCGTAGGTTCCGTTGATCGCAGTGTCTCCGAGCTTTACCGTAAATGTGAAATCTTTTTTGGTATCGCCCGCATTGCCCGAAACAATCTTGGAAACAATAAGGTTTCCGCGGTCATTCTGCGGCTCCTCGTTGTTATTCTTTGTGTTGGTAAAGGTAACAGCTGCGGTCTGATCCTTTGTAATTATAGCATTTGAGCCGGAAGCAACGGTTGTATAACCATTCTGATTTGCTTCACTTTCCGTTACTTCATAGCTGATTTCTGCCGGAAGTCCGATTGCGGTCTTTTTCTCATTGTGCTTCAGCGTAAACGTTGCCGCACCGTTCGCGAACGTCATTTCGCCGTAGGTTCCGTTGATCGCAGTGTCTCCGAGCTTTACTGTAAATGTGAAATCTTTATTGGTATCGCCCGCATTTCCTGAAACGATCTTGTACACGGTCAGATTGCCGAGTTCCTTCTCCGGTTCCGGTGGCTGCTCAACAATATAGGATACGGTAGGCTTTTTGAAATCTTCCGGATCACCTTCATTGCCATTGGAATCAACCGGATTCAGCGTAGCCTTATTATTGGTATATAGGCTGTATACTGCCGAACCATCATTATTTTCTCCGTACTTATCATAAACTCCATAGGTACCCGGCGCACTCTTCGGATTTACAAGCTTTACCTTGTAAGTGAGCTTTACAGGCATGAGCTTTGTAACCGGAACATTGATTGTCCATATGAAATGCTCTTCACCGTCATCAGCAGGATAATAGGTCAGTTCATATTCATAT
This sequence comes from Paludibacteraceae bacterium, assembly GCA_963646925.1. Classification (GTDB taxonomy): domain Bacteria; phylum Bacillota; class Clostridia; order Lachnospirales; family Lachnospiraceae; genus Pilosibacter. Next base: position 3,980 of record CAVIYT010000240.1, on the reverse strand, counting down.
TTACCATTATCCAGCACATTTCCAAAGCCATAGGTATTATCGCCCCGATCAACAACGTCTTTTTTCTCGCCGCTAACCGTAAGAGTAAGAGCTTCCGCTTTGTTGATAAAGTCAAGATTATAGTCGCCCTCAACGTATCCCATGTAATCCACTACGGTGGAACCGGCATCCAGAAGGTAGATGAGCTGATCCTTTACTGCATCGAAAACATTGTCAAGTTTGGTGCTATCGTAACGGGTAACGTACTTCTTGTCTGCCATCCAGGACTTAAAAGAATCGGTGTATTCTTTATATTTACCATCGTGATAGGGATAATCAACCCAAATAACATGGGAATTCTGAGACGCCTCGATGATCGATGTTGCGGCATAGTAGGTCGAAACTTCAAGAGCGGTGTAATAATTGTCATCATAAAGGACGGTGTCCCAGGAAGCTGCCCTATCAACAGCACCCTCTTTTTTGGACTCACTCTCGGTCATCGCATACTTGCTGAAATCAGGATCCTTACCGGCATTCCAGACAGAATCGAATTCACGCATTTCCTTGGTTGGCTGATCTACGTAACGTTCATAGAAGTCCTCATTAGAGTTCCAGAAGATTATGCCGTTCGGAGCGTACGTCTGGAACAGAGCCTCCCCCTTATCGTTCACCCACATACGGGCACCGCCGTCTGTAAGAAGAATCAAGTATTTATCGGCATTATCTACCGCTTCGTCAGCATCCAGCAGCTCTTGAGCAGCCTTTACACCCGCCTGAAGGTTGCTGCCGCTTCGACCGGCTATTCCATCGTAGCTTTTATCTGTGATTGCCTCCTTGATCCTGTCTAAGTTGTCGTTCTCAGAAAGAACTAACAGCTCGTTATCTTTATAAAGAATCGGTACGCTTCCACCAAAAACCACCAGACCGGCCTTTACATTCAGATTTTTAAAACCGGCTAACTCTTCCAGCAGTTCTGCGGCGTTTCCCGCAAGGTCATCCTCGTCGGTACTTGTCGATCCATCCAGAACAAATACTACGTCCAGATCTCCTTTATAATCCCCTGCCGGTAAGGACAGCGTAACACTGGACTCAAAATTCTCATCCAGATTCGTAGCCTCTTTGGATTTCGAAATATCCCACTGAACCGGCTCCTCAGCATTGCTGTCACTCTGCACAGCAGCTTTCGCCTGAGCTGCGTTGGAATTCGTTTCTGTTATAATTTTTATGTCTGAATCCTTTGACGCGTTTGAATTTTTTGAAGTGTTTGGATCTGTTGCCACAATATTTATCGTGGTTGCAGTTTTCTGCCCGTTCGAATCTGTTTTCACTACAAATTGTCTACCTTGGGCCGAGGTGTTGTCGCCCCCCCCATTTTCCGCATCTTGAGATATTGCCGCACTGCTGTTCGCGTTATAGGCTTGCAAGTTAGCAAACGCCGTTACCGACAAGGTTCCCGTAAGCATGACAAACGCCATAAGCAATGCAAGCCATTTTCGCCTGCTTTTCATTTTCATGATCATCCCTCTCCTTTCTTTTTCGTGCACAGCAAAAAACAATACTCGCAGACATCACAGCAAGGAACCGGATCACCGAAGTGATCGGTCCCTTGAAAGCTGATACTTCCGCTAAGCAGTAGTATACCATTTTCTGCCGCGGTTGTGAATCCTTTTAGCTGTAAAAGCACCGGAAAATACCCTTCTATCTTTACGACTTTATGATTTTATTAACGCTCCGGTCCTTTTTTTCGACATTTACGATATTCTTCTCGTTTGCGGCTTTCTTGCGTTCCTTTGCAATCTTTGATCCGTCGATATACAACTCATTTAATACCCCGAGAATCCGTTTTGGAGTGATCTTGTCCTCACCATTTATAATGCGGTCGATTGATTTGCTAAGTTTCGGAGCATATTCTTTGATCTTATTCAGGTCCTTGCGGATCTGGTCTTCATTCGGCAATGCATCCGCTTTTTTGAGTTGTTCCTCTCGCAGAAGCTGTCCCAGCGGAACAAGTTCCTTTTTTTCTGACTCTTTCAGCTCTTTTTTTACATTTACAGCGTTCTGACTGTAGTTCCACAGACGCTCATGAGCTTTTAAAGCCTGACGTCCCTTTTCACGTAATGGGTCATTCAACTTGAGGGCATTCACATTGTCAAGCAGGGTATTTTTCATCATGCTGTGAATCTGATTGGTAAGATAACGGTTCTGTTCAAAAGCATCCTGCGCGCTTTCCCTTTTTCTCCGGGTATCCTGCACAGTCTTGCTGCTCTTGTAAAACTGTTCGCTGGACGGAACGTCCATTACAATGCCGGAAAGCTTTTTAGCTGTATTGATCCGCTTCTGATTATTCTCGGAGGGTTTCCTCTTCCAGTGCCAGATATCGTTATAGATATCAATGGCCTGTTTTAAACTCTGGCGTCTCTGCTCGATCCTCTTGTAGCATTCGGCCAGATTCTGATCCCGATTCTGCTCCAATTCCTCTTTTTGTCCCTCGTTGATCAGAATTTTAGCCGGATCAAGGCTACGCATTTCCTGATATTCATTCACAAGAGCATCCAATGCCGCGCGCATAGTCTTAAATTTTCGGCTTCGTTTTGCGTCATTCATACTTCCGTGCGCATCATCAAACTGCTTCTGCATATCTTTAAGATCCGCAAGCTCTTTTTCCTGCAGATTGGCAAGCTTTTGATAATCTACCTTATCTGCCTGTCTGGTATACCGGATCGGACCTGCTTCCTCCTCCTGTTTATAGTTTACCAGCTTTCCCTGTTCGTCTATCTGGATTTTGGGATACAGACTCTTCCACATTCCAAAGACTGCTTGTTTCTCCGCCTCCGTTTTCGCGGTTTTCAGATCGTCCTGCAAAGCCTTATAATTCGATAAAAACTCTTGTTTCTCTTTAAGTTTATCGAGATGTGCGGCTGCATAGACAAAGAGATTACGTTCTTCCTCATCGTCATAATTCAGAACGGGAACGAGCAGTTCCAAACTCAGCTCTTTCCACTCTTTATCCTTCACAATGTGGATCGTCCCCTCAGGATTTAAAAGAGTACGCGGTTTTTTATCTTTACCGTAATCGAAATGTAGCTTTTTATCCTCTCTTCCTTTTTTGATCATGGACTGAAGTTTCTTTAATCGAGTCCCCGCCGCCTCAATCTGCTTCTCTGACAGATGATAAGGGCTCAAAATTTCCTGAAGCTTCTCTTCCGTCATGCCCTCGACTGCGTCTGCCATTTTAGGAGTTATGATCTTTAGATTTTCGCTCCCGGCAAGCTTAAGCACTCCCCCGTCATTCAATTTTCCGAAAGAGTTGTCATTATCAATTCCCTGTACTCCCAGAAGCTTCGGATGATCATTTTCAGAGAGATCCATTCTGAGGAAGAAATTCATCCGATGCCGATCCGTATTTGCACACAGATAATCAAGGATCTGAAGATCAGCCAGAGATGAGAGCATCTCACGGCTGTCGAAATCCTTTTCATTGACTTTATAAAACGGATGATCATCATTCAATATCTTTGCCGGGTCGATCAGATCCATATCGGTCGGATCCATCATGACTCCTGTTTCTTTTTTATCTCCTCTCATTACGGTAACGCGCCGCGTTCCAACCAGCAGATCCGGATATCCTAATGAATGGGCCACATCGTTCATGGCACTGGCCCGTTCTGCCAGACGATCCCCGGTGTCAATACCGGAGCTTCTCATGGTATCCTGCATACCGGCACTGTTTGTCATCTCTATAATCATAGGGATCATCGTATCATTCCAGAAGTGTTCCTGCTCTCTGTCGGTACTGCTCATCCATTTTTTGTCTTTAAAGTAGGCTTTTACCGGCTCAGTTTTTACTTTTTTTGATTTTTTCACATGATACTCATAAGTATCTACCAGCAGGGACTGGAATTCTCTTGTATTCTTGATGCTTTTTATTCTTTTGAAATAGTCGGCATATTGCGGATATTGTTTCTCATATTGGTTGGCGATCGTATCGATTCCCTTATCTT
>CAVIYT010000239.1:0-4809 GCA_963646925.1 Paludibacteraceae bacterium | reverse complement strand
AGATAAAGCTGCCAACACCTGTTACCGGGATCTGTGGAAAGATGGTACAGGGGGGACCAGATGGAAAAGAAAAAATTTGCTGCTGAAATTCAGGAGAAGCGAAGCAGAATGATCGGCATTGCGGGGAGCAATACCGGGGTGGGATGCACCCATTTTTCAGTTATGCTGACGAACTATCTCGCGGGTTATCTCAGGAGAAAAGCCATACTGCTGGAATTTAACGGATCAGGGGACTTAGAAAAGCTCGAACACGTCTGCACGGGGCAGGTGGGACAGAAGAATCCATACAGGATCCTGGATGCGGATTATTATAAGCATGCGGGACCGGAGGACGTGAAGGAGGTGCTGCAGAGGGGATACGACGATATCCTGATCGATTTCGGGTCGGTCAAAGATAGGAAATATGAATTATATTGGAGATGTGATAAAAAGTTCCTGGTGGGTTCCTTTACGGAGTGGCAGCAGGAGAGTTTCCGGGAATTCGAGCTGGAACAGAGAGCGAAACAGAAGAAAAGCTGGCAGAGTCTCGCGGTATTTGGAAGCGAGGAGACCAGAAGAGAATTCTCGAGAAGGTTTCGGATCAATACAGAACGGATTCCGTTTTCAGCGGATGCCTTCTCGGTCACGAAGGAGTGCGGGGAGTTTTTTAAGCGGATTCTATAAGAATGTAACTGCGGTCAGGTGTCTGAAGAAACCACCGGTGACGGGGCTTGCAGGTTAGCAGACAGAGCAGTTACGAAATGACATAACACGGCAGGCTCCCTGAACCGTTATCAAGGGAAGACCGCCTGATACTTGAAAACGACAGAATAAATGAAATCTGACCGGCCAATGGATACAGCAGCGGGGAAAGGCATGTCACAGAAAATACCTTCTTCTGCCAGCGCAGGAAAGCCGGGATACAGGGCATTTAAAGTACTGATTATCGACAACAGGGGGAAAACAGTTAATGAAAAAATCGATAAGACCGTGTACAGCATAAACATGTGGCACGAAGAAAAGAAAGGTATATATGAGTATGGAAACAGCAAGCGGAGCGTATGGTTCGGAAAAGCGAAGTGCCGAGGAGATGACCCGATATCTGAATGGGCTTAAACGGTACACAGAAAAGGGGATTCCGATCTATATGGACGGAAAGCTTTCCGGGCAGAGAGAATGGGAGAAACTGTTTGAGGTTCGTGAGGATGGAATGTTCTATATGGGGGATTACGTCCAGGCGGAAGGCGGCGGACTGAAAGAGATCCGGTTTGATAAGGTCTATCTGAGCGAAGCGGATATCACAGAGACGAAAGGACGGAGGAGAAAGACGAGAAAATAAGGAAAGACGGGAAAATACCGCACAGAATGGATCTGGCGGTACTGGATAGCAGTAAACTGTGCTGAAATGAATCAGATCATATGCGCGAAGTAATATAGACTCAGCAGCAGGGGGATCGTTCTGCCAGATGATTCGTAAGGCTGTTGAAAATAATTCGTTACAAAAAGTTAACAGACAGACATTCCGCGTTGTGGTATACTTAAGTTATCTAAAAGATCCGGCAAAATGTACGATCTGTATAGCTGTGAAAGTACTGAACGGCTATCGATTCATGTATATTTTGCCGGATCATCCGTAATAAATAACGATTCAGCATGCGGTCGGTGAGAGGCGGAAATAAACGCAGGGTTTTGGGAACCGGCATGCAGAAAGAGTGATGACAAATGAGAAAAATAGTTCCTGTATTGGTTGCTGTCGGTCTGATCATCCTAATCGCCGCCGGGTTTGTCGGGCTCCAGGTCCTGGACCGGTATATGCCGACAAAAGAGCGGGCGGATCTCGCGGAAGTTTACGGTGTGTCCGGGGATGAGACGGCGATCTTCTATAATTATGAACGGCAGGAGCAGACAGGAATCTATGAGAACGGTCAGACCTATCTGCCGGTCTCCTGGGTAAATGACCATATTAATGAGCGGTTCTACTGGGACAGCACGGAAGATCTTCTCGTGTACGCGCTCCCGGATCAGATCGTCTATGCGGATACGGACACAAAGGGATCCAACGGCGCGCCGTTACTTCTGGTGAAGGATGATGAGGTATACCTGACGCTGGGACTGATCGCAAACTATACAGACGTGCAGATCCAGACTTTTGATTCCGGGGACGGAAAACGTGTCCTGATCAACGACTGGGGAACCCGGAATGTGGCGTGGGTGAAAAAGAAAGGAAGTCTGAGAGTAAAGGGCGGCGTGAAGAGCAAGATCCTTACAGACCTCACAAAGGATGACACGGTGACGGTTCTCGACACGATGGAAAAATGGTCAGAGGTCGTATCTTCCGACGGAAATATCGGATATGTGGAGAATAAGCGCCTGGCGGCTGCGGAAAGCCAGAAATTCTCCGGAACTTTTACAGCACCTGTATACAAGAATACCAGCCTGAGCGGAAAAATCGTCCTCGGCTGGCACCAGGTGACGAGCCAGGACGGAAACAACACATTCGACAGTGTGATTGCAAAGACAAAGGGAATGAACGTGATCTCACCGACCTGGTTTTCACTGACGGACAATAACGGAAATTATAAGTCCCTGGCAAGCAAGGACTATGTGACGAAAGCCCACGCGAAAGGACTCCAGGTATGGGCACTGATCGATAACTTCAGCGCTGATGTCCAGACGGAGACCCTGTTGGCATCCACCTCAACGCGCCGCAAGCTGATCGACAGCCTGATCGCGGACGCGGAAAGATATGATCTGGACGGCCTGAACCTTGACTTTGAGAGCCTGAAAACAGAGGCGGGTGTCCATTATATCGAGTTTATCCGGGAATTATCGATCCCTTGCAGACAGAAAGGAATTATCCTGTCCGTGGACAACTACGTTCCAGCGAGATACAACAGCTTCTATAACCTGAAAGAGCAGGGAATCGTCGCGGATTATGTGATCATGATGGGATATGATGAGCACTTTGCAGGTGGTGAGCCGGGATCGGTGTCTTCCATCAGCTATGTAAAGAATGGAATTTCCGGAATGCTTGAGGATGTTCCGAAGGAGAAACTGATCAACGCGGTTCCGTTCTACACGAGACTCTGGATCGAGTCGGGGGACGGATCCATCACGTCCAAGGCCATGGGAATCGCTGACGCGAAGAAGTGGGTGGACAATAACCAGGTGGAACTTACCTGGCGGGCGGACACTGCCCAGTATTACGGGGAACTGCAGACGAGCGATGGTGCCCAGTTCCTCTGGATGGAAGAAGAGCGGTCATTGAAAGAGAAGATGAACGTGATCCGCCAGAATGACCTGGCGGGGGTCGCGTGCTGGAAACTCGGATTTGAGGATTCTGCCGCGTGGGATTCCATCCAGTGGAACTAAGATCATTATGGCGCGTCAACACGGATCTACCAGGTCACCATCTCATCCAGAAGAAGCTTCTGCTCCCTGCTGGAACGTGTGAGGTAGATGCGGGTGGTCTCGATGCTCTCGTGACCGAGAAGATCTGCCAATAAAGAGATATCGCTGCTGCGTGCCAGAAAATTTTTCGCGAAGCGGTGGCGAAAAGAATGGGGGTACATGGTATCGGGATCGATGCCGTACCGGACTGCATAGTGCTTTAACTGGGAATGGATGCCCCTGATCGTCACGGGGCGTCCATTTTTTCCCACAAAAAGAAAGCCGGAGGTGATGCCGCGACGGTCACACCAGGCTTTCGCCTCCTGACAGAGAGAGTCAGGAATGTAGATCCGGCGGATCTTCCCGCCCTTGGAGTAGAGATCAAGGTACCCGCAGGCCAAATGTTCCGCCTTGATCTGCACCAGCTCGCTGACCCTGGCTCCGGTGGTCACTAGAAAACGGACGATAAAATACCAGAAATCATGGTGTTCCGCTTTTAGGTTCCGCTGAAGCGTCTCACAGTCCTCGTTTGTGATAATGGAGTCCTGGAAGGTGTCGCGGGAGATCTTTACCGCGTGGAGACGGAATCCGGAAAGCTCCGGATAAAGTTCCGGATCTTCTTCTTCCAGGAAAAGAAGAAAATGATTTACGGCGTAGATCCGCTGATTGATCGTTGCTGGTCGGTAATTGGTAATTAAAAGACTCCGGTATTTTCGGAGAAGAGATTCAGTGGGGACGGGATAGATGGACAGAAGCTGTCGGATAGTCCGTCCATACGCGTCTCCGGTATTTTCAGACATATTCTTTTTTCTTAAATACGATCTAAATGATTCTGCCAGGTCTTCCTGGTCTTTTGGAAGTTCTTTCATAGCGTATCCTTTGAATAATAACAGGGCAGCAGGAATTTTACCAGTTTACGATCTGGTTGAAGAGATTCTGCTGTTCGGTACTGCTTTTGTGCAGATAAATGCGGGTGGTCTCGATACTCTCATGTCCGAGAATATCGGACAGGAGCGCAATATCATCACATTTCTCTATAAATTTTTTTGCAAACAGATGTCGGAATGCATGGGGATGTACGACGGATGGATCCAGATTGTATCGAAGCGCAAAAACCTTAAGCTGATCCCGGATCCCGTTCGTGGTGATCGGATTTCCGAAACGGTTTAAAAATAAGCTGCCGCTGGTGCGTTTTTCATTTTGAAGCCACAGAAGGCATGTCTCCTGGACATTTTGCGGAAAATAGACCCGCCGGATCTTATCACCTTTCGAATATAAGTCCAGCTGTCCCCGGACGATGTCTTCCACCCGGATCTGGAGAAGCTCGCTGATCCGCACGCCGGTTGTAGCCATGATCCGGACCGCAAAGTAGTAGGTGAGTTTTCCGTCACGCAGGAGACACTTTTTCAGGTATTCGTAATCTGCCTGACTGATCACATT
>CAVIYT010000238.1:0-4938 GCA_963646925.1 Paludibacteraceae bacterium | reverse complement strand
ATATTTCTCAGCTCTATGCTTCGATCGAGTGGTCTGGTGACATTAAACAGAGGAGTCGGAGTATATCCGTAACATACTTGTATGCGCCGGGTGCTGGCTTTCCACTTGTTGAAGTCCACGAAGGCGATGCAGTGGCGTTGTTTGATGATGCAGGTAACCAGCGATTTATCGGAGCAATTACAAAAGTACAGTCAAAACTGAGCGGTGACGAGGTTAAATTCACAGCCAGGGACATTTTATGGTACACAAGTCGAAATAAGGCAGCCGGAGTCTATAAGGGGACACCGGACGATATCACGAGGAAGATCTGCGGTGAGTTTAACATCACGATCGAGTCTCTTCCAGAGCCAGCGGTACAGAAGCAGAAAAAAGTGATCAGTACAGGTGATAAAACGATCCATGACGTGATCACGGAGGCTTATGGAGATGGTTATTACATCCAGGCTGTTGACAAGAGACTGTCAGTGAGCGCTGCCGGGTCAGAGGTTGTTGCTGTGATTTCCGGTGAGGCGAACTTGCTGGATGCAGATTATAGCAGCAGCATCGAAAATATGGTCAACCGGGTGCAGATCATAGATAAAAACGGAAAAATCCTTGGGACTGTACAGAATGACTCAGATCTGCAGTATGGTATCCTTCAGGATGTATACAAGAAAGAGAAAGACAAGGACGCGCAGGCAGAAGCACGGAAAATGCTGAAAGGAAAAGACACATCATCGTCGATCGAGTGCCTGGGAAACTGGGACTGTGTGGCAGGAAAGTCCATATACATCCTGGATACGAGCAATTCCATGTTCGGAAAGTTCCTGATCACGGATGATAAGCACACTTTTTCGGGAGGCGTGCACCAAATGACATTAGGAGTGGAGGTGGCTGGTACGGCATGAACCCATACAGCGAAATGACAAAATACATGAGAGCCCAGGGAAAAGCTGTTGCAGGCTATGACATGGTGAGAGCGGTTGTCACAAGAGTCAGCCCGATCGCGGTCCAGATCGGCGAGGTCGAGATCGGAGATAACATCTATTGCAATCCTGCTTTGACTTTAGGTCTGAACCCGGCCACAATATCCACGGAGGAAACGGAGTTAAAAGCGTGTTTAAATAGCTTTTATAGCGCCTTTAAACTCTCTGTTGGTGATACGGTCCTTGTGCAGCAGGTTCGGGATGCAGGCCAGGGCAATTCCTTTTTCATCGTGTGTAAGGCGGTGGAAGTATGAATTTGTTCCCTGATCTGTCAATCGCGGCTCAGATCGACAGCGGAAATCTTCCGATTTATGAAGAATGGGCCTATGATTTTGAGAACAACCGCTTGCTCACAACGAAAGAGGGAGAATATTACAAGGTTTACAAGGATGACGCGCTTAAAATTTGGATCTACAAAGCACTTCGGACGGCCCGATATCATTATGCTGCATATCCGCGCAACTTCGGTCAGGAATTTGAGCAGGTCATAGGAACCGGGGAACCTCGTTCTATCCTGGAAAATGAGATTGAACGGTACATCCGGGAGGCGCTGATCGTAAATCCTTATATACGTTCTGTGGATGAATATGAATTTGAGTATTCTGGAAGTGCGGCAAATGTAACCTTTACAGTAACGACGATCTACGGAGAAGTGGAGGCGGAATACAGCTATTATGAGTGATACAAGTAGTGAAATTTTAGCCAGAATGGAGGCCAGGCTGACGAACCCGGCGAGTAAGATGCCAGGAAGCTTTACAAGGGATAATCTTGGAGCTGTCTCGAATGAGCTGGGGCGCGTATACAGTGAAAAACGCGATGAATTGATCGCACGGGCACATGTGTCTACGGCAATCGGCGAGGATCTGGATGAGGCCGCCGTGGAAAATCATCGGATGCCGAGGAAAGAGGCCGCCTATGAAGAAGTAGTCCTTACGATCACAGGGACCCCGGGGACAGTCATCGACACATCGGTTGGAGTATCTGGGGGCGGAACAGTTTTCTATGTAACAAAACAGACACAGATCGGATCATCTGGCAGCGTTACCGTTACGGCACAGGCGGAAAAGCCTGGAACCGGCTATTCAGTCGGGGCAGGAGAAATCAGCAGCTTTATTAAAGAGTATACAGGGCTTCAGAGCGTAACAAATGAGTCAGAGTCCAGCGGAGGATATGACCGGGAGGAAGACGAAGAGTTCCGGGCGCGAATCGCTGAAGCAGAAAGCGAGCTGATCGTTTACGGCAATAACGCCTGGTATCGGTCCACGGCCCGCGAGGTTAGTGGAGTGCATAAAGTTAAGGTCCTGGACCTCAATCGCGGAAAAGGGACCGTTGACGTGGCGATTATTGCTGAGGGAAATCAACCAGCATCGGAAACTCTGGTGAAGCGCGTAGCCGATTATATCGAAGAAAACAGAATGGTGGGCGCTGATGTGCTTGTATATTCGGGTACGCTGGCAAAAATCAACGTAAGCGCAGAGGTGTTTGTACAGTCCCCTTACACAATAGAGACCATCAAACAGAGTTTTGCGGACGGTCTTGCGGATTATTTGGACGGTATCAACCTGAATGATACTTCGACAGCCCGTGTATCGTATGCGATGGTGATGTCTATTCTGCTTAGCTGTTCAGGAGTTTCTGATATAGAGAACCTGCTGGTGAATGGATCAGGAGCTTCTGTCACAATGGGGAGCACTGAATTTCCGGCAATCGGAACCGTAACACTGACGGCAAAGGAGGCATAACGATGTTAAAAGACTGTATACCATCCTATTTTACCAAAACAGAACAGATAAAAGAGCTTTTCGAGGCTGAACAGCCGGAGCTGGATGCAGCTGAAGAGGAAGTTGAAAGCTGGATGAAGGAGCTGCATATCTTCACCGCAGAGAAAACACTGGACCTGTGGGAAGATGACTACAAGCTCCCACATGATCCGTCTCTTAGCGTGGATCAGCGCCGTGCAAGGATCTACGCCAAGAAAATGGAACGAGTAATTCCGAAGAAAAAAGTTGTTGAAGCGACTTTAAAGGAAATTTTGAATGCGGCGAATGTTTCGGTCACAGATAAAGACTGTGTACTCAGGTTTTTTGCAGAGGACGGAGACATCGAAGAGAACCTTGCAGCAGCAATCAAACACTTGAAGTCGATTAAACCATCGCATTTTGATCTTGCTGGTGCAGTGGCTTACAACGCACCCAGCAAGCTTTACATAGGACTTGCTGTTAAGCGTTTTAAACGAATGACGCTGAAAAACTACACGGCAGATGATCCACTAAAGGGGCTGTCGTGGTTTACAGATGCAGACGGTGAGATCTTTTTGACAGAAACAGAAGAAATTCTGATTGAATAGGAGGCACATTATGGTTAGTTTAGCTCCGTCCCTTGTAGGCGGCGGGATTGACATGATAGTAAAGGCCATGAACGGCGGAAGCATTACATTTTCTAAGATCGCACTGGGGACCGGCACACCTCCGGCCGATCAGAAGTCCTTGAAAGCACTGGTAAAGCCGGTTATGAGCATCGGGATCCAGTCGATCACAGTGAAAGAGTCGTATGTTATCCTTACGGTCATGATTGCATCCGATACGATCAAAACTGACTTCCAGGCGAAAGAAATGGGAGTGTACGCCAAGGACGCAAGCGGTAATGAACGACTTTATGCGTATTCTTACAACGCAGAAAGCGCAGAGTATATCCCGGCTGCGAACTCTGGTTTGTCCGTAGAAACTGAAATCAATGTATATGTGCAGGTGTCTGCAGCTGAAAATGTAACCGCCATCCTGACAGATTCTGCGGCATACGCATCAAAGCAGGAGTTTAAGGAGCATGTAGAAAACGAAGAAAATCCGCACGGAGTTACCGCGGAACAGGTGGGACTTGGCAATGTTCCGAATGTAGGGACAAACGATCAGACGCCGACCTTCGCAGAAGCAAAAACGAGGGAAAACATTAAAAGTGGTGAGAAACTGAGCGTTATCCTGGGGAAAATTGCAAAGCTTTTTACTGATTTTGCCTCCCATCTCACTGCGAAGAACCCTCATAAAGTCACTGCGGAAGAGATTGGAGCGGCTTTAACGGAGCATAGCCATGGAGCGGGCGATATCTCCAGTGGAATGCTTCCAGTAGAGAGAGGTGGCACCGGCGCGGCAAATGCGACAGATGCAAGGAAAAACTTAGGAGCTGCAGCATCATCACACGGACATAGTGCTGGGGATATCACCAGCGGAACGCTTCCAATGGCAAGAGGTGGAACTGGAGCAACATCGGCCGCGGCTGCAGCGAAGAATATCCTAGCTTCGGGCGTCAATGGAATCGGTGGAGATGTGTTTTTTGCGTCACCAGGAACGACCGGATATCGGCAGATTGGTGGCATCATAGGTCGCACGGACGCCTGGAGGATCCTGGCCGGGGCCAGCGCAGACAATGGAGGATCGCTGTATATAGATATCGGTGATGATGGCACGGAAGGTATATATGTCAGGCAGTTTAACGGAGGTCTTGGCGGAGATGGAAGCTATGGCAACATGTTCACCAAGGTCGCGAGGACCTTGGCTCTGCTGGATGGCAGCGGAAACACGAGCATTCCCGGAAAACTCAAAGCAGGAACCTACGAGATCAACGGGAATGAAATTAATTCCAATACCGGCGTACATTTATGCGCAAATCCGGATGCGGGCGGCACCTGCCGGAATAATGTGTATCTTGGTGGAACTGCTGTGTATTGCCTGAATAATGGAGGAGATTGGCTGACTTATGTTCCAGTTTATGCACAGCGCTTTTATACCCAGTCTTCACGCAAAGCGAAGAAAAATATTGTACCTATGAGCGAAAGAGAAGCCAAAAAGATTCTTCAAATCGAAGCGGTTGGCTTTGACTATATCAATGGAGATAAGGGTTGTTATGGTGTAATTGCAGAGGATGTAGATGAAATCATGAGCTTTATGGTAGCGCATGATGAAAAAGGAGAAGCAACTTC
>CAVIYT010000237.1:0-5040 GCA_963646925.1 Paludibacteraceae bacterium | reverse complement strand
GCTTTCTCACCTTATCCTGGTACATCTTGGCTTCTTTCTTCTTGCCGCGTTTTCCTGGCGGTGTTGCCATATAGATGTTTCTGTGGACTTCGATAGCCGCTACTTCATTTCTCTGGTTGATGTAATATCTCGGCGCGCTCTCAATGAACATACGGTACGGTTTATTTGTAACTTCCTTCTCTACAAATCCCTCGTACTTATCGTAGATCGTGAAGCTGTCGCCCGGGCGGATCGGCTGCTTGTAGATGTGCTTGCTGCCGCCTGCAAGTCTCGCGATTCCCGGAACACGGAGTCTTCCGCCGAAGGAAGAACCGAAAGCGATGCTTGTCTCGAATAACGGCGGTGCGATAAAGCCGCCCCAGCGTGTGGACTGTACATAGGACGGATCTCTCCAGAACGGGTTCGGATCGCCGCAGGCATCCGCGAAGTGGCGGATCAGGTCCTCAGTCACATATTTATAGTTGATTCCTCTTACGTACTCGTCATCCATAACCGCGAAGGATGGCGGCGGGATCACTACCTCGCCTCGTCCATCGTTGAATTCAGCCACTTTTTCATCCAGCTTTTTGTTCCAATCTTCATCAGAGAGGTTATCCCAGTCATTGTTTTTCTCGTAAACTCCAGCCATATTCGTTCTCCTTCCTTTATTACCAGAGGATCTGTTCCTCTTCCAGTTTCTTAACTTCCTCTTCGGTCATGCCGAGGAGTCTTGTGCACACGTCCATGTTATCCTCACCGAGAAGCGGACCAGGTTTTCTGATTCCCGCCGGTGTCTCGGAGAATTTCCATGCCGGTTTCATCACATGCTGCTCACCGAGCGCCGGATGATCCACGGTGGTGAAAAGCTCCCTTGCCTTCACATGCGGATCGTTTAAGATCTCCTCCGCATCGAAGGACGGCATCGCAGCTACTCCCGCGTTCTGGAACAGCTCCATCATCTCGTGAGTCGTGTAATTCTTTGTCCACTCGGAGATATGCGCGTCCAGTTCCTTCCGGTTCTGCCAGCGGTTATAGGTACCTTCGTACTTCTCATCCTTCGCCCATTCCGGATCACCGAGGATCTTGCAGAAGGACTTCCATTCCTCGTCATTCGCCACCGCAATGCTGATCCACTTGTCATCGCCCTTTGCCTTGTAGCAGTTGTGCGGTGCCATGATCGCGTCCTCATTTCCGCAGCGGAACGGGGATCTCTTGTTCATGGTGTAATCCATGAGCTCCGGCCCCACCAGTGTACTCAGGCACTCGGAGGAGGAAAGGTCGATGTACTGGCCCTCTCCTGTCTTCTGTCTGTGGATCAGTGCCGCGATCAGGATAAACGCGGATACCGTCGCCGCTCTCATATCCTGCACGCCGCTCATAACGTTCGGCGCGCCGTCGGAATAACCGGTGAGGTACGCGAGACCTCCGAAGGATGCGAAGATCGGCGCGAATCCCGCGAATCCCTTATATGGACCGGTCGCTCCGAATCCGGAGGATTCTAAAACGATGATATCCGGTTTGATCTTCTTAAAGTCCTCATATCCGAGTCCCAGCTTTGCCATCTTTCCCGGACGCATATTCGCAACCACGATATCGCACTGGGAGACCAGCTTTCTCGCGATCTCAGCGCCTTCCGGCTTTGTGATATCGATGGAAATACTCTGTTTATTCAGGTTCGCGTTGTTGAAGGTCGGTGAAGAATCGTATCCGTTGAAGTTGTCGCCGTTCATGATCGAACCTTTTCTTGTCTGATCCACACGGCCGCGGCTCTCGATCTTGATGACCTCCGCTCCCATGTAAGAAAGGAGGGACGTTGCATACGGTCCTGCCCAAACCCAGCTGAAATCCGCGATCCGTATTCCTTTTAATGCCTCATGAAACATCATTCATTCTCCTTTCCTAGATGATTCCTGCCTCTTTTAACCTTACGAGATCTTCTTTGGAATATCCAAGATCTTCCACATAGATCTCCTCGTTGTTCTGTCCTAAAAACGGTGCCCCGTGATTGTCGGACGGTGTCATTGTGGAAAGCTTGTACGGGAGTCCCGGATACATGAGTTTTCCTGCCGCCGGGTGATCGATCTCCTCAAAGAACTCTCTCGCCTTTGTCTGCGGGGAATTGAATACTTGTTCCGCGGAACAGATCGGTGCGCAGGCGGTTCCTTCTGCCTGGATCTTGAAGAAGAGTTCCTCTGTATCGTACTTTAAGGCTTCTTCTCTCAGATGGGCTTTCACTTCCTCGAAGTGCTTGTCGCGCTCTTTCTGCTCGATAAACGGTGCGTGGTTCGCCCAGTCCGGGTTTCCGAGGGCTCTCACGATTCCTTCCCACTGTTTCTGCGGGTAGAGGACTACGATGATATAGCCGCCGTCCTTACACTGCAGCAGAGTATCGCGGACGCGGTTTACACCTACACGGGACGGGCTGGATCCGATCATGTAGTAGCGGACGATATTCATTCGCTCTAAGCACATCATCGCTTCCTGTTTGGAGACATCGATATACTGACCGGTGCCGCCTGCGTTTCTCCAGTAGAGCGCTCCCATGAGTGCCACTGCCGCGTAAACTCCGACGTCGCTCTCTCCCACATATCCGCCGCCCTTGATCGGCTCGCGGTCCGCGTTCGGGGACGCTGCCGGGAGTACGTAACCGGCTCCGCTGGCATGGTAAATATTTAAGTAGTATGCCTTGTAATCCTTATACGGACCTGTCTGTCCGAACGGGGTCAGGGAAAGCATGATCAGGTTCGGATTCTCTTTCTTTAAGGTCTCATAGTCAAGACCAAGTTCTTTTAAGTAACCCGGGTGGGTATCTTCCACCAGCATATCCGCTTCCGCCACCAGTTTTTTGAAGATCTCCTGACCGGTGTGGGTCTCAATGTTTAATGTGATACCCTTTTTGTTTGTATTATGATAAAGGAATAATCCCGACTTTTCCGGATCCGGCTCATCGTGAAGATACGGTCCTCTTCTTCGTGCGGAATCTCCTTCCGGCTTTTCAATTTTGATCACTTCCGCACCGAGGTCGGCCAGAAGCTTTGTACAATATGGACCGGAAATAAAGTCACAATATTCTACAACCTTTACGCCGCTTAATGGTCCTGCTGCCATGAAAACTCTCCTTTCTGAAACTGCCGCTCAAACAGGCTGTTTCATGCCGTTTGAGATAGTTGACTAACTCTGTTAGTTTTATTCTATGCTAACATTGTTAGTTTGTCAATATGAAATTATCATTTTTGTTGCTTTTCTATATGGATCCCGTATTTCATTGTGAGTTCTGCACAAAAAAAGACTGTGTTCTTTGGATCTTAGCCATTTCCAAAAACACAGTCTTTTCTATTGATCGATTCTGTATGCATTATTTCTGTTTTTCTTTTTCCTCCATCTGGTTCAGCCATTTCACATAGCCGTCCACAAGGAAATCGAAACTCTCGTCTCCCGTCACATTCGTGGCGGTAAAGTATCCTGCCATCTCGTAGGAGGCGTATCCGTGGAGCGCGCTTCGGAAACTTCTTGAAAACTTGATGGCATCCTCCCTGCTGATTCCGTATTCCGCCACAACGCGGCGGATGGACTTTACACTCTCTCGTCCGATCTCCAGGCTGCCGTCCCGATTTAACGCCGGCATCTCCATGATCGCGCGGTACATCTGGTAATTGTTTTTCACATAGCTCCGGAACGCGTAGGCCAGCGCCCGGAGTGCCTCATCTTTCTCTTTTCCCTCCGCCGACTGTTCCAGATACTCATTCATATGGTTTACAGCCTTCAGTCCGATCTCTTTGTTTACATCATCGATGCTGTTTAAATGGTTATACAAAGACGCGGCCTTCACATGCAGCTTCTGCGCCAGCTCCCGTACTGAAAAATTGTTGTATCCCTTTTCTTCCACCAGTTCCGTCGCCGCCGCAACGATGGATTCCATCGTAAGTCCTTTTCCCTTCATGTTTCCCACTCCTTGCTAACATTAATAGTTTTATTCTAGTCATAATAAAAACACCTGTCAACCATTTTTACGGATGACAGGTGCCCCACATAGAATCTGAAGATTCTTTAAAAACTTATGAAGTTCATGTTTCCAGGCAGGAGACAGGAAATTCCTTCTCCCTCCTGTTCCAGTGTTCCATTCTCTTTTCTCTTAAACGGAACCACAAGATCTGAATCCCGGTTCATCACAAACAGGAATTTTTCATCCGGTGCTAGGCAGAGACCTCTCGGATTCTTTCCGCCGCAGTCTAAGACCTGGACGAGTTTTAATGTCCCGTCTTCCTTTACCTCGAGAACAGAGACGACATTGAGTCCGCGGACCGATACATAGAGAAAACGGCTGTCCTTCGTCATGACAAGATCCGCCGTGCACTCCTCCGTCCATGATTTTGCCTGTTCCTCGTCCTCAAGAAGGGCGATCTTCTGGATCCGCTGCAGTTCCCCCGTCTCACTGTTGTATTTCCAAACATGGAGGTATACGCTGTTCTCACAGTTCTGGTAAAAGACCGGAACTGTCGGATGGAACAATCCGTAGCGCGGGTGGACATCCTTTTCCACAAAGTTTTGTCCTGCCGGGATCAGCTTTCCATTCTCCTCATCTAGGTGAAATCCATGGATCACATCCTGTCCCTTATCACACAAAAGAAGGAGTTTTCCGTCCGGTGACTGCATGCAACTGTGAAGATGGGGGATCTGGGTGAGCTTTCTTCCCTCCCTGACAGGAGGAACCACACTCACATCGCACACATCTCCAAATGTTCCGTCATCATTTAACCGGATCAGTGTCACAGCTCCGTCATCGCACTCCGTCACCGCCTCGAAACTTCCATCCGGTTTTCTGACGGCTTTCGTCACAATGTCGCGGGATCCATGATGGGGAACCACCATATATTTCCCAGATCCCGTCAGGCAGATGTAGCTTGGCTGGACTCCCAGTGTCTCTTTTTCCCCGATCCATGTGACAGAACCATTTCCCGGATCCAGGCGGCACGCAAGTACCTTTCCGCCTCCGCCCTGCTCACCGTCCCTGTCTTTGCTTTCATGGGTGATATAGAGAACATGGTTTCTGCTGTCGTAAGC
>CAVIYT010000236.1:0-5414 GCA_963646925.1 Paludibacteraceae bacterium | reverse complement strand
GGTATCATTCCGCATGATCATATCATCAGCCGAACTGCCTGTCCTTAGTTCTCATATGTTCCCTTTTTAAGGATCTTCCCGCCTCTCATCATCGGCACGCCCATGGCGATCACCGTATCCAGGGAAAGGTCTTCATTCATGATCAAGATATCTGCGTCGCTCTCCTCCTTCACAGCGCCTTTCTTCGGATATAATTCCAGTGCCGCCGCCGGGTTCTTCGTTCCGAGAGCCAGAAGTTCCTCGAAATCCATATGTTCCTCTTTTACCATGTAGACGATCTGGCGGTAGATCGTATCCACGTCGGAAACGCCGATCTCCACAAGTTTTCCGTCCTCGTCGTAGTTTGACCAGCTTCCCTGTCCGTCGGAACTCATGGTCACCTTCTCCATCGGGACGCCTTCTTCTTTCGCTTTCTTAATAGCGGTTGCGACGGAGTGGAACTTACTTTCGGATTCCCCACAGGTGAGGTCGATGGTTCCGCCCATCTTCGCGAACTTAAACGCGTCCTCTAACAGGTGGGCATCACGTCCCACATGGGTCGGCTGGAATGTTTTCGGCGGGATCGAGGTGCGCTCCAGAGCTTCAAATACCGGCTCTAATGCCCGCTTATCACTTCCCATATGAAGGCAGATAAATCCAGGCTTTCCGCTGAGCATTCCCGCGGTGCGGACATCACTTGCCAGACGGATCAGTTCCTCTGTCGTAATATTCGGCGCGCGGTGGTCGGAGATTGCAAGCTTCACGCCAAGAATCTCATCGATAAACATGATGTCCTTGCTGACACTTTCGGTCACGGTCGGACTCGGATAGCCGTAAGCTCCGCAGAGGGCGTAGGCGGAAATTCCTTCCTCTTTTAACGATTTTACCTTGGCTAAAAGATTTTCCACACTTCTGCTGATTCCGTCGGTTCCCAGAAGTCCGAGTACCGTGGTCACGCCGCCCTTGATCAGGCTGGAAAGCTGTACCTGCGGCGCCTGGGTGTGAAAACTTCCCTCTCCGCCGCCTCCGGTCACATGGACATGGCGGTCGATGATACCCGGGGTCACGATCTTTCCGGTTCCGTCGATCACTTCACATCCCTCGTACTCCGGCAGATGGTCCGCGATCCTCTCGATCTTTCCCCCCGCAATCAGGATGTCTTTCACTCCGAGATATTCCGGTGCGTAAACTTTCGCGTTCTTCACTAACAGCATGGGCTTATTCCTCCTGTGTGATCCATATTTTACATAACTGCCCGACAGCAGGAAATTACTGTCGGGCGCTTATTATTTTCTTGTTAATTTAGTATAACATATTGCCAAGAGTATTCCAAGGAATGTTTCAGAACTTTATTTTGCAGTCAAATCGTCCTGCAACTTATACTTTTCCTTCAAAGTTGCCAACTGCTCTCTCGCATCCATTGTCTCACTATTTTCTACCTGATACTCCGCTCTTCCAGTTCCTCATAAATCGTTTCTTTATTTATCCAAATCAGCATTTTCCAGATACTTCTTCACATACTGCCCCGTATAAGACTCCGGAACCTTCACGATCTCCTCCGGCGTTCCCTTCGCGATCACGGTACCGCCCCGGTCTCCGCCTTCCGGTCCCATGTCGATAATGTAGTCCGCGGTCTTGATCACATCCAGGTTGTGCTCGATAACGACCACCGTATTTCCGCCTTCCGAAAGTTTCCGTAAGATCTCCACCAGCTTGTGGACATCCGCGAAGTGAAGTCCCGTTGTCGGCTCATCGAGGATATAGATCGTCTTTCCGGTTCCACGTCTCGAAAGCTCTGTTGCGAGCTTGATTCTCTGCGCCTCACCGCCGGAAAGCTCCGTCGATGGCTGTCCGAGGCGGATATAGGAGAGTCCGACATCGTTCAATGTGGCGATCTTTCGCGCGATGGACGGCACGTTCTCGAAGAACTTCAGCGCCTCCTCCACGGTCATATTCAGCACATCGTAGATGCTCTTTCCCTTATATTTCACTTCCAGAGTCTCACGGTTGTACCGCTTTCCGCCGCATACCTCACAAGGCACATAGACATCCGGCAGGAAATGCATCTCGATCTTGATGATTCCATCGCCGCTGCAGGCCTCACATCGTCCGCCCTTAACATTAAAGCTGAACCGGCCTTTCGAATATCCCTTCGCCTTTGCGTCTGTGGTCGCAGCGAACAGGTCACGGATCAGGTCAAACACGCCAGTGTAGGTCGCCGGGTTCGATCTCGGCGTTCTTCCGATCGGAGACTGGTCAATAGCGATGATTTTATCAAGCTGCTCCACGCCGTCGATTCCGTTGTGGTCTCCCGGAATCGTCCGGGCGCGGTTCAGTTTCTTCGCCAGCGCCTTATAGAGGATCTCGTTGATCAGGGAACTTTTTCCCGATCCCGACACACCGGTCACACAGGTCATGATTCCAAGCGGCACGTCCACATCGATATTTTTCAGGTTGTTTTCTCTCGCGCCGCGGATCTTTATCCATCCCGTCGGTTTTCTTCTCTCTTTCGGCACCGGAATCTTGATCCGTCCGCTGAGGTAAGCGCCGGTAATCGAGTCTTTGCACTTCATGATCTGTGCCGCCGTTCCCACAGCGACCACATTTCCGCCGTGCTCTCCGGCTCCCGGTCCGATATCCACGATGCAGTCCGCCGCACGCATCGTATCCTCATCGTGCTCAACGACTATCACGCTGTTTCCCAGATCCCGCAGGTGTTCCAGCGTCTTTAAGAGCTTGTCATTATCTCTCTGGTGCAGTCCGATACTCGGCTCGTCCAGAATATAGGCAACACCCACAAGTCCGGATCCAATCTGAGTCGCCAGGCGGATACGCTGCGCCTCGCCGCCGGAAAGAGTTCCGGTCGCACGGGATAACGACAGATAATCCAATCCCACATCAATCAAAAAGCTGATTCTCGCCCGGATCTCCTTTAAGATCTGCTCACCGATCATCTTCTGCATCTCGGAAAGTTCCAGACCATCGATAAATTCCCTGAACTTTACGATAGACATATTCGTCGCCTCGTAAATATTCAGTTCGCCCACCGTCACCGCCAGGGAAGACTGCTTTAAGCGCTGTCCGTGGCAGGTTCCGCACGGAGTGATCCGCATAAAACTCTCGTACTCTGCTTTGCTGGCCTGGGAGAATGTCTCCCGGTAACGGCGGTTCACATTCTCGATCAGTCCCTCAAAGGCCACATCATAGACTCCTGTTCCTCTCTGTCCCGTATAGTGAACCTTTACCTCTTTTCCGCCGGTTCCATAGATCAGGATATCATGGACTTCTTTCGGATAATCCTGAAACGGAGTATTCAGATCAAAGTGGTATTCCGCCGACAGGGCATCCAGGATCGCTCTTGAAAAGCTTCCCGGTTTCGCACAGGACTGCCAGCCGAGGACGACGATCGCCCCCTCGTTAATACTTAAAGACTTATCCGGGATCATCAGGTCCTCATCAAATTCCATCTTATATCCAAGTCCGAAGCAGTCCGGGCAGGCGCCGAACGGGTTATTGAAGGAGAAGCTTCTCGGCTCCACTTCCTCAATGCTGATTCCGCAGTCCGGGCAGGAAAAGCTCTGGCTGAAGTTGATCGGCTCACCGTCCGCCACATCCACGATCATCAGGCCGTCAGACAGCTTCATCACGGTCTCGATGGAATCCGTCAAACGTTTCTCGATTCCCGGTTTCACCACGAGGCGGTCCACGACGATCTCGATATTATGCTTGATATTCTTCTCCAGAGTGATCTCTTCGGACAGTTCATGGAGATTTCCGTCGATCATCACGCGGACATATCCGCTGCGCTTCGCCTGTTCCAGAACCTTCTCGTGGCGTCCTTTTCTTCCGCGGACCATCGGCGCTAAGAGCTGGATCTTCGTCCGCTCCGGCAAGGTCATGATCTGGTCCACCATCTGGTCCACGGTCTGCTTCCGGATCTCCCTGCCGCACTTCGGGCAGTGGGGAATACCGATTCTCGCGTACAGAAGGCGCATATAGTCGTAGATCTCCGTCACGGTTCCAACAGTGGAACGCGGGTTTCGGTTCGTTGATTTCTGGTCGATGGAGATCGCGGGGGAAAGTCCCTCGATGCTCTCCACGTCCGGCTTTTCCATCTGGCCTAAGAACTGGCGCGCGTAGGAAGATAAGGACTCCATATAGCGTCTCTGTCCCTCCGCATAGATCGTATCGAACGCCAGGGAAGATTTTCCCGATCCCGAAAGACCGGTCAGGACCACCAGCTCATTTCTCGGGATATTCAGGGAAATATTCTTTAAATTGTGCTCGTTGGCACCTCGTATTTTTATATATTGCTTCGGCATTGTGTTTCTCCTCTTTGCCATGTCTGCTTTTGCTTTATCATTCTCACAGAGTTCCGGGACTATGCGTTTCCGAGTGTTCCGGACACTGTCCCATGTTATGGACAGTATACCACAATTTTATTTTATATGCAAACATTTGTTCGTTTTGTTCCTCCGCCATTTTTCCATGGAACGCTCCTCCAGAACCAGTCATGCCAGCTATACCGGTCACTTTTCCCATAAAACGCGAAAGACCCCGGCAGCTGCCCGCCGGGGTCTCTCTTTTATGGGTTTCTATAAAGGTTTATATGATCTGCAGTTCTCGTCATGTGACGTTTCCCACAGCCGGTCTGTCATAGATCTTTCTGGATTTTTATGAACCGCTTCCTACCAGGAAACTTCCACCTTATATCCGCCGTTCGGATCCTTCGTGATCTTATATTTCACGCCGTCCGCGTCTGTCACGGTTCCGCTGGTCTTAACCTTACCGGACTCGTTGACTACATATGTCTTTCCGTCTACAGTAACCTTCTCGTACTTCATTCCCTCTTCCGCGGTTATAAGTCTTCCATCCTCGTAGAGGCTTCCGTCCTTCACGCCCGTGAATCCATCGCCCTTCTTTCCGAGGCTGCCGGAAGTTGTGAAGTAGAATACTACATTATCATGATTATCGTCATTGACTACGATTCGTCCGGTCTTCATCTGACCGTTATTCGGATCAAAGTAGAACTTTCTTCCGTCGCTCAACTCAACCAGTCCTGTCTGCATGCGCCCTCTCTTGTCAAAGCAGTAGGTCTCTCCCTTGATCTTCGCCATTCCGTATCCACAGGCCTCCGTGGTCTTGTAGGACGTGGAGTATGCGCGTCCATCCTTAAAATAGTACCAGTTTTCCTCCACATCATCGGGCGTCTCCATGTATTTCCAGCCATTCATCTGCTGTCCGCTACTGCGGAAATACCGGATAGCATTCACATCGTGGTTGGAAAGATCATCTCTTCCCGTGGATGTATAATCAGCCTCATTGACCCAGCCTGTCAGCATTCTTCCGCTGTGATCAAAGACATAAGTCTCACCGGCGATCTTCATCTCGCCGTCCATCGCGAGCTTTCCGTTGGAACTGAAGTAATACCAGTA
>CAVIYT010000235.1:0-5628 GCA_963646925.1 Paludibacteraceae bacterium | reverse complement strand
GTTGAGATCATTCGGGTTCGGCTTTTTTCCGCCGTCTTTTGTACCCATATGTTTGCCTCCTTTTATTATGTTTCTGACTGCGGCGGGTCATTTCCGCCGCGGCTTTTCTGCCTTTTTCACATGCTGTTTTTTATTTTTACTGCAAGCGATTCCGCCAGGCGGCAGCGTGTACGAAAGCACATTTCTCCGCTCAGGCGCCGCAAGGTGACAACCTGTCATCTCGTGTGATTCTTATCCTATAACAGGGTCGTTTGAAAGTCAATGGATTTTATGGAACTTTCTAAAATGTTATAATTTTTTTAGAAATTTATCCCATTTCTCCCATTTTCTTCTTAATATTATGGCGGAAACGTCTCTTTTTATTTCCTTAAATTTTTTTCATTGTTCTTCTTGACAAACAATCTTTTTCGTACTATGATACCCATAACCAAACAAGAAAAACCGTTGAGAAAGAGGAGTACATTTTCGATCGTGTCTTCACAGAGAGCTGCAGGTGGTGGGATTGCAGTATTGCACTGGAAATGGAATGGACTTTCGAGGGCAGTCCTGAATTTTAAGTATGGACTGACGGCTACCGCAGTCGTTAAAAGAGCGGCGTATATGTTGGTATACGAGAAAAGCGGACCGAAAGGTCAAATTGAGTGGCACCGCGGATATGAAATTCGTCTCAAGCATCAGATTTTAAATCGATATCTGATACTTGGGATTTTTTTTATTTAAAAATTGCCCTCGCTCCGCACCTCCAACAGCTACTGGACAGCGATCTCCATTAAGAGACCTGTCACAAAACATCTTTATCAAAAGTAGAAGAGGAGAACAAAATTAATTATGAAAAAATCTATCAAAGCAATCATCGCAGCAACATTCACCGCAGCACTTCTTGCAGGCTGCTCTTCCAACACAGCTTCCACTACGACCGCAGCTGAGACAACGACAGCCGCTGTAGCAGAAGCTGCTGAGCCAACAACCGCTGGATCTGCAGACGCAGCAGATACAGCACTCGCTGACGGTTCCTACTCCATCGGCATCAACCAGTTCGCAGTACACGGTTCTCTCGACAACTGCCGCGAAGGTTTCCTTGAGGGACTTGCAGAGAACGGCTTCGTTGAGGGACAGAACCTTACCGTATTAGAAGAGAACGCGCAGGCTGACCCAGGTCTGGCAGCACAGATCAGCACAAACTTCGCAGGACAGAATGTTGATCTCATCTGCGCCATCGCGACACCGAGCGCACAGAGCGCATACAGCGTCGGCAGAAAGAGCGACATCCCGGTCATCTACACAGCCGTTACCGATCCGATCGCAGCAGAGCTCGCAAACGATGACAAGACTCCGGTGGGCGAAGTGACAGGTACCAGCGATAAGCTTCCGGTCGAACAGCAGCTCGAAATGATCCGCGCGATCCTTCCGGACGCAAAGAAGATCGGTATCATGTATACAACAAGTGAAGTAAACTCCGCTTCCACTCTCGCTGAGTACAAGGAAAAAGCTGCTGACTACGGTTTCGAGATCGTTGAGTCCGGCGTTTCCTCCACAGCAGATATCCCGTTAGCTGCTGACAGCCTCTTAGAGCAGGTCGACTGCTTAAACAACTTAACAGACAACACAGTCGTTGCTTCCCTTCCGTTAATTCTTTCCAAGGCAAACGCGAAGAACATCCCGGTATTCGGAAGTGAGATCGAGCAGGTCAAGATCGGCTGCCTCGCTGCTATGGGACTTGACTATGTAGACCTTGGAAAGCAGACAGGACGTATGGCTGCAGAAGTTTTAAAGGGCGAGAAGAAAGCAAGTGAGATGAGCTTTGAGGTTATCGAGGCAGCTGCTTTCTACGGAAACACAAAAGTTGCTGAAGATCTTGGAATCACATTCCCGGAGGAGCTTACAGCTAACGCAAAAGAGTTATTTACTGAGATCACACAGTAATCCAGCTGACTCTCTACTATCTTTCATTAAACAACAGCAAAAACTTTCAAATGTATCCGTGTCAGGTTTGATGCATTTTATAATAAGGAAGTCGGAACAAATATTTCCCATTAAACCTGACACGAAATATCTGCAGAAGTTGCTTTGGCACTTCCGGCAGACGCTTGAAAACGTAAACAGAAATCCGGCAAAGCACATTTCCCGCTTTTGCCGGATTTTACAGCAAAATGTAACAGCAGGATCTTCTCCCCTGTTACAGATTTTCGGAGGATATCATGGCAATCTTATTAGGAATCTTTGAGGAAGGGCTGATCTACGCGATCATGGCCCTGGGCGTATACATCACCTACAAGATCCTGGACTTCCCGGATCTGTCGGTTGACGGAACTTTCCCCCTGGGCGCAGCGCTGACCGCGGGACTGATCGTAAAAGGAGTTTCCCCGGTGTGGGCACTTCCCCTCTCCTTCTTCGCGGGCGTTCTTGCCGGATGCGTGACCGGCGTGATCCACGTAAAATGTAAGGTCCGCGATCTGTTTTCCGGTATTATCGTCATGACAGCACTGTACTCCGTAAACTTAAGGATCGCAGGAATGAAGGCGAACCTGCCGTTCCTGTCCCAGGATACGATCTTCGACAATGAATGGACAAGAAACAGCCTGCCGGCATCCATAAGACCGTACATCGTTGTGATCATCCTGGCGGTGATCGCACTGATCTGCAAGTTCGTTCTCGACTGGTACTTAAACACGAGATCCGGATATCTGCTCCGGGCAGCCGGTGACAATGATGCCCTGGTTACCTCCCTTGCGGAGGACAAAGGCCGCGTGAAGATCATCGGCCTCGCGATCGCCAACGGCTTCGCGGCCCTGGCAGGCGGAGTTCTCGCCCAGAAGCAGGCGTTCTTCGATATCTCCATCGGAACCGGAACCATGGTCTTCGGTCTCGCAAGTGTTATTCTCGGAACCCAGCTGTTCCACCGCTTCGGAAAGTTAAAAGCGACCACCGCGGTTATCGCGGGCGCGATCCTCTACAAGGCATGTGTCGCTTTCGTTATTTCTATGCGGATCGTAAAAGCGACTGATCTGAAACTTATCACGGCGGCAATTCTTCTTCTGATCCTGATCGTCAGTGATTCCATGAAGAGAAAGGGGGCACATCATGCTTGAGTTAAAGAATATCAATAAATATTACAACGCTGGCACCGTAAATGAAATGTGCCTCTTTAAGGATTTCAACCTGAGCATCGATGACGGTGAGTTCGTCTCCGTCGTCGGCAGCAACGGATCCGGAAAGACTTCCATGCTGAACCTGATCTGCGGCAGCATTCCGGTGGATTCCGGAACCATCGTTATGGGCGGCACCGACATCACAAAGATGCCGGAGTATAAGCGCCAGCGCCGCATCGGCCGCGTCTACCAGCACCCGGCGATGGGAACCTGCCCGAACATGACGATCCTTGAGAATATGGCTCTCGCGGACAATAAGGGAAAACCGTTCAACCTTCTTCCGGGTACCAACAAGGCCCGCATTGATTTCTACCGCGACCAGTTAAAGATCCTCGGTCTCGGTCTTGAGGATAAGATGGGCGTAAAAGTCGGCGTCCTCTCCGGCGGACAGCGCCAGGCGATGGCACTTTTAATGTCCACCATGACTCCCATCGAGTTTCTGATCCTCGATGAGCACACGGCGGCTCTCGATCCGAAGACGGCCGATATTATTATGGAGCTGACTGGAAAGATCGTCGCGGAGAAACATCTGACGACCATTATGGTTACACATAATCTCCGGTTTGCTGTAGAGTATGGAAACAGACTTCTCATGATGCATCAGGGGCACGCCGTTATGGATAAGAAGGGCGAGGAGAAGGCGAACACGAAGGTGGACGATATTCTGGATATGTTTAATGCGATCAGTATTGAATGCGGCAATTAGTGAGCGCATTGTTTGAATTGGTAGAGTAAATAAAAAGAGCTGTATGCGACCGGAACTAGGATTGGCAGGTTTCGGGGCATATGGCTCTTTTTGGGGGTTATTGATTCACTGAGTCGTAAGGTTCACTCGCAAACCCGCGCTTACGCGCTTTATTGTCTGCTTCGCAGACAGTTTGCTCGTTAGCGGCGCAGGAAAAACAAATGTCGCCGAAGGCGCCGCTTGTTTTTCCTCTGCGCTCGCTAGATTTTAATCTTCGTCCACTTTCCGCTCTTAAACCTCCAGTTCGTAAGGCACACTCTCACAATCTGGTCACACACGATTCCGAGCCAGATACCGACAACTCCGATCTCCAGCACATAGCAGAAGAGATACGCGCAGGACGGGCGGACGATGGTGATGCTGAGGGTCGACGCGCAGGTAGTGAACAGTACATCTCCCGCACCCCTGAGGCAGCCCATGTAGATGACCTGGGAGATCTGCAGCAGCACGATCACGGTCATGACCCGCATGATCTCAACGCCCATGGCGATAATGTCTTCCTCAACAAAATACAGGTGGAAATACCAGTTTCCCAACAGCAGATACAGGATCGACAGCACGATGGAGATCATGTTTCCGATCCGCTGGCAGATCGTTCCGTACATGACCGCCAGGTCCGGGCGTTTCTCCCCGAGACTCCGGCCGCAGAGCGCCACGGCGGCCACCTGCATGCCGTCCCCGAAGGAGAATGACAGGTTCATGACGTTCATGGCAACCTGATGTGCCGCGTAGGCTGAGGTTCCGAGTCGCGCTGCCATGATCGACACCAGAAGGAAGCCGGTCCGCATGAACACCTGCTCGATGAAAACGCTGGAGGCGATCTTTGCCATACTCTTCACCGGTTCCAGGGTGACGCGGACGCGTTCTTTTATGATGTAGGGAATGCTGACGAAATTATCCTTCGGGATCAGGGAGCATATGCTCATAATGCAGGCAACTACGGTTCCGAAAACGGTAGCTAACGCCGCGCCCGCGATTCCCATAGCCGGGAAACCGAGATGTCCCTGGATCAGAAGATAGTTTCCGATCATGTTGACCACATTCGATGTCACATTGGTGCGCATGGCGATCTTCGTGTTTCCGGCACCTCGCTGGGACGCGTTGATGGCCATGGAGATGATATTGAAGATCATGCCGCCCATGATGATTCTGAAATACAGGACCGCGCTCTCCTCCGTGTCTCCGTTGGCCCCGCAGAAGCGGATAATGGGCTCCGCGAAGATGACGGCCGCCGCGCTGATCACGATTCCCATGACGATCGTGAAGATAATCGCGATCAGGAGAACCTGGTTCGCGCCGGTCCGATCTTTCTCACCGCGCCGTCTCGCCACCAGGGCTGAGACGGACACGTTCATCGCGATAAAAAGGCACAGACCGATGAATTTCGGCTGTGTCGTAAGGCCAACTGCTGCCACCGCATAGGCACCGATGGAACTCACCATCAGCGAGTCCACCATGCCAGCCAAAGCAATAAAAAAGGACTCCATCACCGCGGGCCACGCCATCTGGAACGCGATCTGGTATCCTTGTTTGTTTCCGCCCATGAATCTCTGAAGTCTTGTCTTCTCCTCCGGCATTCTCATCACTCCTGTCTTTTATCTGCTGTCGCATTCTTAAGTTTTATTCTTCCGGTGCACTTTTCGTTCTTGCTTGTCATGAGTTTATTATACAATACGCGGATGTAAAATCAAAGTAGAAAATTAGGTAACTGTTCAGTAGGTCTGCGCACTTGCT
>CAVIYT010000234.1:0-5750 GCA_963646925.1 Paludibacteraceae bacterium | reverse complement strand
GGGGGAAGTCAAATGGAGAATGTTCAGTTGACTGCAATCGATAAAAATGAGATCTATTCAGAGAAGGTATACCGTCAGCTGAAGCAGCTGATCGTCGCAAACCATATTAAACCGGGGGAAGTCTTAAATGAAAGAGAACTGGCGGATTCCCTGTCTGTCAGCAGGACTCCGATCCGGGATGCTTTGAGGACTCTGGAGCAGGAGGGCTGGATCTCGAAAAAGGGAAAATTTAAGGTCGTAAGCCTTCTGACATGGAAGAGTGTGCAGAGCCTTATGGAGATCCGCCGCCCTCTGGAGCTGATGTCCTATGATCTGGCAGTGCAGAAGATCACGGACGAGGATGTCGAGGAGCTGGAACGGATCTATCGAAATATGGAAAGAACCGCGGAAAAGAGAGAAAAAGCGTCCCATTACGAGGCGATGGCAGCGGATATCGAGTTCCACTTACAGATCGCCAGGATCTCAAGAAATGACAATGTCCTCCATATCATGTCAGAACTGGGAGATCAGCTGATCCGCACCTCTGTTCTTTCGGTGCGTTATGGAAGCTTTTCTCTGGATACCTACTGCAGCAATCACAGCAGACTTCTGGAATGTCTGAAGAACCATGAGTACCAGGAGGGAAGAGCAGAGTTAGAGCGCCATATTTCCGTGTGGGAAGGCCACCTCAAAAAAGTTCCAGAGATCCTGCAGATCAACAGCGATGAGAACCTGGTGTTCTGAGACATATCCGGGAGTATTCCGGATGGCCTTCTGCTGTCATGCGGAGATGGATCATGTTACTTGTAAAATGTGTACATATTTCCCAATATATCTTTATATGATTTGTACAAGAATGAAATATTCTGTCGAAAGCACTTGAAAAAATGAATTTTGAGTGCTATATTTCAATCATGAATTTCGGTATATCAAATACTGAAAACCAAGGAAGCAGTTCCACACATATCGCCAGTGGGTGATATTATAAAAAACAAAATTTTGGTATACCAAATACGGAATATTAAAATGCGGAGGTATTTATTATGGACATGAACGAATTATTTGCACGTGCGTTAAAGACAGACCCGGCTCAGATCGGACATTATGTTCAGGGTGGATTCATGGATGCAAGCATCAAACCGATCAGCGAAGATATCAAGATGATCGGACCGGCATTCACCGTAAGACTTCCTGGCAACGATAACGCAATGCTCTACTACGCAATGAAACGCGCTCCGAAGGGCTCCGTTGTTGTTATCGACCGTATGGGCGACAAACGTGTGGCTGCTGTCGGCGAGATGGTCGTTCAGGCTGCAAAGAGCCTTGGACTTGCAGGTATTATCGTTGATGGACCGAATACAGATACACGTCCGATCAAAGCTCTCGGCTTCCCGTTATTCTCCACAGGTCGTGCTTCCGTAACAAATACATTAAAGGGAATCGATGGCGAGTACAATGTTCCGGTATGTTGCGGCGGCGCAGTTGTTAATCCGGGCGATATCGTTTACGGAGATGTAGACGGCGTTATCGTAGCTCCGGCTGACCGTCTTGCTGAATTAGTTGAAAAAGCAGAAGCAGCTGACCGCAACGAAGTAGAGTGGAGAAAGAACTTTGCGGAAGGTAAATATCTGGATGCGCTGATCAACATCGACCGTCTGGTTGAGGAAGGCGTAAAAGGAAAAATTGCAGATCTGATGAAAGTTGACTAATCGAAATAAGAGATCGTAGAACAGAGCGGTCTTTTCCAGATGACTCCCTTTCCGAATGGTTTTGGCAATGTGGCTGATCTTCGGAAGGGGAGATTTTATGTTTTGGAATCTTAGCAAAATCTTAACAACCATAAGGATTTCGCCCATAGAAAACGACTAAATAAGCGAATGCAATTAGGAAAAATATGGAATTTAATCGTAATATATTCTGAATTGACAAAAATAGTCGAACATTATAAAATATTTGGGAGGGGGCGTTTTAGCAGCCTGAAATAAGGGCAGATATGAAACCGGGTTGATGAAAACCGGCAGTAAATGTGAGGAAAGCTGCCGGGCATAAGAGTTAGAAGGGGAAATATCTATGAAATTAACAGATATCAAAGAGTATCTGGATACGCTGTGTGAATCCTTTGCAGCCGTATTAAATCTGGAATTTACAATTACAAACGTTGACCCGCTGGAACGCGTTGCCGGATCGAATGACTGGTTTAAGACCCATGGTTCTGCATATAAGGAAGATGAGATGAGACCCGAATGGAAAAATGGTTTTTCCCTTCAGATGGCGGCGACAAAAAAGCCGGTGATCGTGCGTGACGGTCTTCCATATATGGAGAAATATTACTATGATGACAGAAAATTCGATTTCGCAAATTACGCACTGATCGGACATCCGATCCTTGTGGGACCGGACGAAAAGGTAGAGGGCTGTGTGTACTTTGCCTCTTTTGATAAAGAACAGAAGAAGTTGATCGAGACGAAAGAGAGCCAGCTGCTGCTGTGCATTGAGAAGATATCCAACCTGATCGCCAGCAAACTGGAGCAAGAAAATCTGGTAGACCAGATGAGGGCGCTCAACAACAACCTTACCTATGTGGTAGAAACCATGGAAGAGGGAGCACTTCTGATCTCGTCGAACGGAGAGATTCGCCATATCAACAAACTGGCAAAGATATACCTCCATCTGGATGAGCCGAAGCTTGGCGAGATTCTCCTGCAGGATGTGAAAGAAGTCGCTGAAAATACCGCTAAGACACACCGGAACAATATCCGTGAGGTTCACCGAACTGTGGATGATTTCCAGTTCCTTCTCCAGGTGAAAAGCCTGTATGTCAACGAGAGCGACGGGGATGTTCTCTGTATCATAAGTCCATTCTCACAGATCCAGGAACAGATCAACCAGACGGAAGGCGAGACGAACGGGATCGAGACTCGGCTGGTCTTTGCCGACAAAAAGATGCGGGAACTTGTGAGCCAGGCATCGGTGACAGCGCGCCACAACACCAACGTTCTGATCACGGGAGAGAGCGGAACGGGAAAAGAACTTTTCGCCCGTCTGATCCACGCGAAGAGCGCCAGAAAAGACGGTCCGTTCGTCGCGATGAACTGCGCGGCGATTCCGGAATCCCTGATGGAAAGTGAACTGTTCGGATACGAGGAAGGCGCTTTTACCGGCGCAAGAAAAGGCGGAAAGATCGGTAAGATCCAGCTGGCCCACAAGGGAACATTTTTCCTTGATGAGATCGGCGAGATGCCGTTATATCTCCAGGCAAAGCTGCTCCGTGTCCTCAGTGAGAGAAAGATCGACCGAATCGGAAGCAACTCCAATTCCCTGATCGATGTGGATGTGCGGATCATCGCCGCGACGAATAGAAACTTAGAGGAGATGATCGAGAGAAAGGAGTTCCGGGAAGATCTTTATTATCGTCTGAACGTAGTTCCACTTCATCTGCCTCCTTTAAGGGAACGCGCGGGAGATATTCCTGTTCTTGTTCAGTATTTCCTTGGGAAATATGATAAGATCCTTGAGAAAGATATCCGCGGAGTGTCCACTCTTGTTCTCGAAAAACTGATGGAATACCGCTGGCCGGGAAATGTCAGGGAGCTGGAAAACTGCGTGGAATATATGATGACATTCGAGAAAAGCAGCGTGATCTCCATGGATGTTCTTCCAGATAAGATCATCGGTCTAAAATCTGAGAACGGTGAGGGCGAAAAGAAGACGTTAAAGGAACTTCTCCATGAAAAAGAGGTGGAGATCTTAAAGAATAAAGTAAAAAAATATGGAGGACAGCCGACAAAGAAGCAGATCAAGGAGATCTGTGAGGAGCTGGATATCAGTGTGGCATCCTACTATAGAAAAATGAATGAGTTTATTAAGGAATAAAGGGAAAAGACTTATAATTTTTAAGCGAAGTTATAAGTCTTTTCCCTTTTTCGCTAAGCGTCCTGCCTGCTTCGGACAGACTATGGAGACAGGATAGATCTAAAATATTACAAAGGTCTCAAAAGTGAGAAAAATGTCGAAAAAACGTCTAAAAAATGAGATCAAAACAGACAATACATACAATTTGTGAGGCAAAATGAAAATTGGGATTGTGAAAAATACACAAAAATAAAGCGCAAAAACGCGAATAAAACCTAAAAAATGTGCAAATCCACAAAAGGAAAGAATTTTGCCAGGTTTGGCACAGGGGTTGCTATATATAAGTGCAGAAGCATTGAACGAAACAAAATAAGATCCTCCGGAATCGTGGAACGGTTCGGAGAATGCTTACTACAAAGAAACAAAAGGAGAGGACATTATGGAATTAACAAAAGAACTCATCGACCGCTTCATGAAGGTTGACCCGGCACAGCTTGGACATTTTGTAAAGAACGGATATATGAACACAAGCATCAAACCGGTATCCAAAGATTTCAAGATGATCGGACCGGCAGTTACCGTAAGAATGACAGGCGACAGCAACATCATGTTATACTACGCAGTTGAACATGCACCGAAGGGTTCCGTAATCGTTGTAGACCGAGGCGGAGAAAACATTCACGCATGCTGCGGTGACGGATGCTCCTTAAACGCACAGTGCCAGGGAATGGCAGGAATCGTTATCGACGGACCGGCAACAGACTCCGCAGGAATCGTATCCGTAGGACTTCCGGTATTCGCTACAGGACTTTCCGTTGTGACAACTACTATTAAAGAAGATAAGACCGCAAGCTTCAACGTACCGGTCAACTGCTGCGGCGTTGTTGTAAATCCGGGCGACATTATTTTCGGAAACGCTGAGGGCGTGATCGTTATGAAACCGGAAGAGTGCGAGAAGCTCTTAGAGATGGGCGAAGCTGGAAACCGCGCGGAGCAGGCTCCGGACGGAATGTTCGCAGGATTCAGAAGCGGAAAGAAGATGTCCGATTACTTCCCAATTATCAACGACGCGTTAAAGATCGCCGGTGAAGAAGCAAATCCGTGGGAAGACGCAGAGAAAAATAAATAGGGTAAATATATAACAAAGAAAAAACAGGAGGATTACACATGAAAAAAACATTAGCAATGGTACTGGCAGCAGGTATGGTAGCTACAATGCTCGGCGGATGCTCATCAGGCGGTTCCTCTACACCGGCGACAACAGCGGCAGCGGGCGGAACGACACAGGCAGCGTCCAACACAGCAGCGAGCGGTGATGTTGTAAAATTATCTCTGGCAACAAAGGTTGCGGCAGACAGCTTCGAGGGAAAATCCTTCCAGGATTTCGCTGATCTCGTAAAAGAATACACAAACGGAACCGTTGAAGTAACCGTATATCCGAGTGAGCAGTTAGGCGATTCTACAACAGTAGTCAGCAACATGCAGTTAGGTACTGTTGATATGTACTGCGAGGGCGGTATCTTCTACTTAGGATACGGCGTAGACACAGGTATCTGCTCTTACCCGTTCTTATTCGACAGCTGGGATAAATATGAAGAGATCGTAAAAGGTGATTTCGGTAAATTACAGGAACAGCAGCTCGAGTCCGCAGGATTTAAGCTCATCAACACAAACCGTGACTGGAGACGTGGACCGTACTATGTAACCTGCTCCACAAAACCGATCACAAGCGTTGCTGACTTAAAGGCAATGAGACTTCGTTCCGCTGACTCCCCTGTATTCATGGAAGCAATGAAATCTCTCGGCGTAACAACAACCGTTGTTAACTACAGTGAGTGCTACATGGCTCTTCAGCAGGGTCAGGTCGACGCTGTTAACTGCCCGATCTCCAACGTAGAGTCCATGGCATTCTACGAGGT
>CAVIYT010000233.1:0-5834 GCA_963646925.1 Paludibacteraceae bacterium | reverse complement strand
CCGCCATATCGCTATCGAAGGACACTGTTTCTTCATCAACGCAGACATGTATTTCACAAAGGACATGTACCCGAAGACTGCCAGCGGAGATGAGGAGATCGCAAAATTAAACGATATCGTCTGCCGTGGCGGAAGCTGCGTGATCGACCCGTACGGACATCCTGTGAGCGACACGGTCTGGGATAAAGAGGAGATCATCTACGCGGATCTCGATATGCAGAAAGTTCCCGCAAGCCGGATGGAACACGATGTCTGCGGACATTACGCGAGACCGGAGGTGCTGAAATTGAGTGTGGAAGAAAAATAATGAAGACATCTGTTTTATGTCTGCAAGTGATGAAAAAATTTAAATATGTGGATTTTTCTCAAGAAATGTGATAGTATAATAGTGAAGAAGTAAAAACTTCTTCGAATAAGTCTGGAACAGGCAACTTGAGTGTCTGTTGTCGTTGAGCGTATATGGCTTCGTCAGAGGAGTGATATGCGTTGACAATTTGGGGTTGTGCATTAGCCACAGTCTGACTAGGGTAACACCGAAAGAAAATGCAATCGTAAAGGGCTTCGTAGTTATACGGAGCCTTTTTCTTTACAAGAGGAAATGAAATGTCGGATATACTGTATGATGCAGCGGTACAATACCATAAATTAAAAGATGTTACATACGAAATTGTATTTGGGAGAAAAGGAAAATCGTATAGGCTGATGCTGCATTTCCCGGCAGAGTCTTTTTTCATTTGGCTGGTTTGCAGCATTTAACAGATATCACATTTCCATCCCAAAATAAAGAACGTATCTTTAAAGACATTCTGGCTGGAAAAATTACAGAAGAGACAATAGAAAAATCTGTTTTTATAAGAAAAATTTTGTAAATGAGCGATTGCAGTATTTAAGTATATTACAGAGCATGTTAGAAAGTAATGCGGTTGTATTTTTGATCAATCCCAAAGATTATGCACGATACACTCAGGTAAAAGCAGATTATTTATTTACATACAGATATCTGGATATCCATGAGTTATATTTTTTCTCATTTATGGAAACGAAAAATCCCAAATTTAAAAATGAATGCAAAGGATGTTCATTCTTTAAAAAGCACGATGTGGATTTTACAAAAGGAACTTCAAAAACTACAACTTTAATGGTAAATAAGATCTTGAACTATCGCAGAAAAGAAGAGACTATGGTAGAAATATTCAAGAGTTCCTCTTATAAGGAAGAGCAAGGAGACATGTGATGAAAATATTATTGTTCTGCTGTAAAGGCTTTGAGATAATGGAATTTGCCCCGTTTGTGGACGTGTTTGGATGGGCGAGAAATGATTATCAGTATGGAATCGACGTTGTTACCTGCGGTTTCTCAAAGACGGTGATCTCGACATTTGGAATTCCGGTCACTGTTGAGCAAACCATTGATGAGATCGATCCGGACGAATATGACGCACTGGCAATTCCGGGCGGTTTTGAGGATTTCGGCTTTTATGAGGAGGCGTTCGATGAGCGCTTCCTGAATCTGATCACCGAATTCGACAAAAAAGGAAAATTCGTCGCGAGTATCTGTGTGGGCGCGCTGCCGATCGGAAAAAGCGGTGTCCTGAAGGGAAGAAACGCGACGACATATCATCTGAGTGGCGGAAACCGTCAAAGACAGCTGGCATCTTTCTGCGTAAACGTGATCCCGGACGAGCGGGTCATCGTCGACCGGAATATCATCCCAGCTTCTGCCCGGAAACCGCAGCGGATGTGGCGTTTCAACTGTTGAAATTCCTGGTGGGAGAAGAGAAAGCTGATGTCGTCGTTCATGCGATGGGATATTAAGCGGGATAGGAACAGATTCAAAGTCGAGAAGAACATTTATCTTTTCCGGATAGGTGTTCTTTTTTTACCGCTTGCTATAGTTTTTCCCTATAATCACTCATAAAATAGAAAGATTATGCAGAAATCCCCATATATGATAGATTTATGTAGAATATCCTACCGATGTAATAGGAATATGTACATTACATCTAATACAGAAAATATGAGGAGTGAAAAGTTATGGAGAGAGGAATCAACACACGATGTTTACATTTAGAGGAATCTGAGGGAAAAACAGAGCATTTCGGATCGTTAAGCTACCCGATCTATCAGACGGCGACATACGCCCACGAAGGTGTCGGAAAAAGCACAGGCTATGATTACAGCAGACTGCAGAACCCGACGAGAGAGCAGCTGGAGAAAGTTGTCGCAAGCTTAGAGGGCGGCATCGACGCCTTTGCCCTTTCAAGCGGAATGGCGGCGATCACGCTGTTGATGGAGATCTTTAAGCCGGGGGACCATATCATCGCTGAGGCGGATCTCTACGGCGGAAGCGTCCGCTTATTCGATAACATTTCGAAGAAGAATGGATATGAGTTCACATTCTTAAACTGCTCCCGTGACGATATCGAAGGCGCTGTAAAAGAAAACACGAAGGCAATCTATATCGAGACACCGACGAACCCGATGATGAATGTTTCTGACATCGCAGAGATCGCAAAGATCGCGAAGAAACATCACCTTCTTCTGATCGTTGACAACACATTCCTTTCCCCATATTTTCAGAACCCGTTAAAACTCGGCGCGGACATTGTGATCCACAGCGGAACGAAGTTCCTGGGCGGACACAACGATACCTTAGCCGGATTTATCGTGACAAACAACGAAGAAGTCCAGGAACAGCTGCGGTTTATCATCAAGACCACCGGTGCCGGACTTGCCCCCTTTGACTGCTGGCTGATCTTAAGAGGCATCAAGACACTGGGGATCCGCATGGAGCGCTCCCAGGAAAATGCCATAAAGATCGCGAACTGGCTGAACGCGCAGCCAGTCGTAACACATGTATACTATCCGGGACTTCCCGAGCATCCGGGCTATGAGATCATGAAAAAGCAGGCCAGAGGATTCGGTGCGATGCTGACCTTCGATGTGGACACGGAGGCCCATGCGCTGCAGATCCTTGAAAGTGTCAGAATGATCAAGTTCGCGGAGAGCCTCGGCGGCGTTGAGACCCTGATCACCTACCCGACGACCCAGACCCATGCGGACGTGCCGGAGGAGGTGCGCCTGAAAAACGGAATCACACCGTGTACACTCCGGGTATCTGTGGGAATCGAGGATATCGAGGACCTTCTCGCGGAGTTATCGAAGGTGTTCAGTGAACTGAAATAAAGTCGTGGGAGCAAAGGAAGAGAGGGCATCAGTATGGCAGAGAGAAATTTGAATTTTGATGAGATCGTTGACCGCCGGGGAACCGACTGCTTGAAATATGACTTCGCGAAACGAAGAGGAAAACCGGAAGATGTCCTCCCGCTCTGGGTGGCGGACATGGATTTCAAGACTTCTTCCTATGTGGAGGATGCTCTGATCGAGCGGGCAAAGCACGGGATCTTCGGTTACAGTGACACACAGGAGGTGTATTTTAACGCGGTGGCCGGATGGATGGAGCGCCATCACAACTGGAAGATCAAGGAAGAGTGGCTTATTAAGACTCCGGGCGTGGTATTTGCCCTGGCGATGGCGGTGAAGGCGTTCACGAAAGCAGGGGACAGCATCCTGATCCAGCAGCCGGTCTACTACCCGTTTTCCGAGGTGATCCGGGACAATGACCGGGTGATCGTCAGCAGTGACCTGTATCTTGGAGAGGACAACCGGTACCATATCGACCTGGATGACTTTGAGAAGCAGATCGTGGAACATAATGTCAAATTGTTCCTTCTCTGCAATCCCCATAACCCGTCGGGAAGAGTGTTCACGAGGGAAGAACTGACCGCAATGGGAGACATCTGCGTGAAGCACGGAGTGACAGTTGTCAGCGATGAGATCCACAACGATTTCGTGTTCCAGGGAGAACATACGGTGTTTGCCTCCATCAAGAAGGAATTTGAGGACATCTGCGTGGTCTGCACATCCCCGAGTAAGACCTTCAACCTTGCGAGCATGATGATCTCCAACATTTTTGTTCCGAATGAGGAGCTGAGACAGAAGTTTAAACATGAAGTCGATGCCGCGGGAATCAGCCAGTTAGGCGTGCTTGGTCTTGTGGCAGCCCAGACGGCGTATGAAAAGGGCGATGAGTGGTATGAAAGGATGCTCGCTTATGTGCGGGAAAATATCACTTATGTGAAGGAATATGTGCGGGAAAATATGCCGGGTGTGACTGTTATCGACGGGGAGGGAACCTACCTTCTCTGGTTGGATTTCAGAGAGACCGGCATCGATGCCGATGAACTGGACCGCCGGATCATCTACGACGCGAAGCTCTGGCTGGACAGCGGAAAGATCTTCGGAAAAACGGGTGCCGGGTTCCAGCGGATCAATGTGGCGGCACCGAGGAAGATCATTGCGGAGTGCCTGGAGAGGATCCGGAAAGTACTGTAATTTGGAAAAACGCTGAATTTCAGACAGAAATGTCAGCCAGTGGTTCTTATAAAAAACGATTGACATTCATTTATTTCCTGCTATAATATCAAACGGTCGGACGGCACAGAGGATGTGCCTTGCAAGGTGTCTCAGATTTGAGTAAAATTTGAGATTCCCGGATGGACATGATACGCATGAGCCAGATAAGACGA
Organism: Paludibacteraceae bacterium; assembly: GCA_963646925.1. Lineage (GTDB taxonomy): Bacteria > Bacillota > Clostridia > Lachnospirales > Lachnospiraceae > Pilosibacter. The sequence continues at coordinate 1,246 of CAVIYT010000233.1, read as the reverse complement.
GAAAAAGTCTTATCTGGCTTTTTTGATGCAGCAGGAATTTACTATGAAGCTGCATGTCAGAGAAAAGTGTGTAGCAAAAGTAAAAGCCCTGCCGTATGAAAAAGAGGTATCACGAAGAAATCTTTAATACGGGAGAAAAAAATTTTAAGAACCTTTAATTTGGAGGAACAACATGGATCTGTTAAAAGACAATCTGAAAAAACTATATTTCCGCTTCCTGATCCCATCCCTGGGAAGCGCCATGGTCATGTCGATCTACACGCTGACGGACGCCATCGTGATCGGAAAGGGAGTGGGACCGGACGCGCTGGCGGCGCTCAGCATTACGACACCGCTTTTATGTATTCTGATGTCCATGGGAATCCTGTTTGGCGTAGGCGGTTCTGTACAGATGAGTGTTCACAGAGGAACAGGAAATTTTGAGAAGGCGAACCGGTATTTTACGCTGTCCTTTGCGGCGCTGGCTGCGATCTCCCTGATCCTGTGGATCGTCTACGGCATTGGAATCTCCGGTCTGCTCCGCCTGATGGGAGCCAATGACACGCTTTTCCCGTATGCGCTGGCGTATATGAGATACATCAATATTTTCCTTCCGATCGCCGTGTTTTCCAACTATTTCGCGATCTTCGTCCGGGCGGATGGTGATCCGAATCGGGCGATGGCGGGAGTTCTGCTTGGCGGTGCTTTCAACGTTGTACTCGATATTGTCCTTGTATTCCCGGTTCAGATGGGGATCGGTGGAGCGGCACTGGCATCGGCCATCGGTATGGTGATCCAGGTGCTTGTTGGAACTTCTCATTTCTTCAGCAGGAAGAACGGGCTGAAATTTATCAAGCCGAAGCACACGGTTTCCAGTATTGGCCAGATCATCGGAAACGGAATTCCGAGCTTTTTTAACGAGTTCGCCAACGGCTTTATCGTGCTGTTATTCAACATCCAGATCTTAAAATACTGTGGGGACGCGGCGCTCTCCGTATACAGTGTGATCTCAAACTGCGTGATCCTGTTCAACTCCCTGTTCACCGGCGTTGGGCAGTCCATCCAGCCGATCATCGCGACAAACTACGGTGCCGGAAAGTGGGAGAGGATCAAGACGGTTCGAAATATGGCTTTTGTCACGATCATCATCATGGGCGCGGTCTTCTCCGCATGCGGAATTCTTTCGCCGAATGGAGTCTGCTCCGTGTTTATGACCATGAATGAGGAGATGAATGCGATCGCCCAGAAGGGACTGCGGATGTATTTT
>CAVIYT010000232.1:0-6016 GCA_963646925.1 Paludibacteraceae bacterium | reverse complement strand
ATCGAGTAGGGGGCATCCGTGGAACAGAAGGAATATCTCTGCAGCTCCTCCAGGTCAACGGAATTCCGGGATGCCAGGGGATGATCCTTGCTGACAACAAAGACAACTTTCTGCATGCAGAGAGTCTCCTGCCGGATCCTGGCGTGGTGCATGATGCCCATTGTGATCACAAGATCACAGTTTTTGGAGAGCAGTTCCTGCTCCCAATCACTGGGGATCACGGCGACACGGAGATTCGTTCCCTTTTCAATCAAAAAATCGATCAGCATGGAGTTCGCCGGGGAAGTGGAACAGGCAAGGCGGATAAAATCCACGGAACTCCGCTTTAATGCTTCCATCTCCGCCATGCAGGTCTCCATGATCATTCCGGCTTCCGTGACGCCGCGGAGAAAGATCCTGCCGTATTCGTTTAGCTGGATCCCCCGCCCGTTTCTGTCAAAAAGTTGATATCCCAGTTCTGCCTCCAGCCGCTTGATGGAAGCGGAGAGGGATGGCTGGGTGATGTTTAATTTCTGTGCTGCCCGGTTCATATGCTGAAGTTCGGCAACTGTGGTAAAATACTTTAAAGATGACAAGTCCATAAAGAGCCTCCTGTTGACAAAACAAACACTGTTAGCTAAAATAAGTGTATCACATTATGAGAGTAAGGTCAATCAATCGTTAAACCGATAACTATAAAACTATTAATTTCACGATAAATAACTATCAGCCTATTTTGTATAGAGAAAAAGCAATTTGACGAAACTAACATCGTTAGTGTATATTGATGATAACAAGTTGTGAAAACTATACAAAAGGAAAGGGGATATTTATGACAAATTTGAAAAAAAATCCAATTTTTCAAATTGGCTGTATCATCGTAGCTGCTGTTCTCGTCCTGGGGAGTCTGGTCATTGCACCGCCTGAGGGGTTATCACCGGAAGGATGGACTATGCTGGCGATCGTTATCGGAGCGATGATCCTGTTTATCAGCGAGGCGATGCCGCTCGCGGCGACCTGCTTTATGATCATCGTTACCATGAAGTACACCGGCGTTGTTGCATGGAAAGCGATCCAGCAGTCCGCATGCTCCAGTACCGTATTCTTCTGCATGGCAGGTTTCGGAATCGGAGCCGCGCTGCAGAATACGAATCTGGCGGCGATTCTTTTAAGAGCGCTTTACCGCCTCGGGAAAGGCGACGCGAGAAAGATGATCAGCGCAGTGTGCTGGCTCTCAGCGATCATCTCCATCTTCGTCTCTGATGGAGCAGCCCAGATCGTTGTACTCGCGGTCGTTACCGGCGTTGTAAAAGCTTTCGGAGATCCGGAGCCGGGCACAAGCAGACTTGCAGGCGGAATGATGATGGCGATCACAGTCGGAGCGTTCACAGGCGGATTATTCCTCCCGTGCTCCAACAGTGTAAACGTAGCGATCATGGACCTCAGCGAGGTCGTATCCGGAACACCGATGACATTCTTCCAGTGGGCACTGTTCGGAATCCCGTGCGGACTCATCTTAACGATCTTCGCATCCTGGATGCTTCCGCGTTACTTTAAACCGGAGCAGTTGTCCGAGAAGCAGAAATCTGATGTTGAGAAGCTGTTCTCCGAGATCCCGGATCACTTCGAGAAGAAGGATAAATGGTATATCGTAATCACAACGATCATGATCGTGTTATGGTTCGCAAGCAACTGGGTAAAGAAAGTCGACACCGCGACAGTTGCGATGGCTGGCATGTTCTTAATGATGATGCCGGGTATCAATCTTTTAAGCGCGAAAGATTACAAGAAGAACTTCTCCGCAATGGTAGTCGTTACTATGCTTTGTATCTTCCCGTTAGCATCCGGAATGAGCAGTACTGGTGCAGGTGAGTGGGTCGTTAATAAGATCTTCGCGGATTCCGCAAGCTGGAACCTCATCGTGATCTTTATTATGGCTACCATCGCCGCATTCCTGGTACACTGTCTCGTACCGCAGGGTTCCGCAAACGGCGCCCTGAGCGCTACCGTGATCGCTCCGGTCCTTGTAGGAGCAGGAGTTCCGGTATCCGCGGCAATGGCACTGATCGGTATCCAGGCAGGTACAGGCTTCCTGTTCCCGATCGAAGGAACATGGCAGTACACATTCGGAACCGGCCACTACAGCTTCACAGACTGTATCAAAGGAAACTGGCCGATCACACTTGTGGGAATGCTCTGCTGCGTGATCGTGATCCCGCTGCTCTCCATGATCTTTGGAGGAATTGGACTGATCTAAAAACATACATAAAAGGCTGACAATAAAGGCAGCCGGGGCTGCGGGGAAACGGCTTCGGCTGCCTTTCATTTTCGGATATATATGGAGGAGAGATCTATGAAGAAGATATTTGTATATGTGGGAACCTGGACGGTCCAGGCGTCGGAAAGCGGCGGTGGGATCGGTGTCTATGAATTTCATGAGGACGATGGGAATCTTTCCTATAAAACGACAGTCCGTCCGGACATCACCGCGGGAATGATGTGCGTGGATCAGGGACGGGGTGTCCTGTACGCGGTGGATGAGAGGGCGGACAGCGAAGAATTTTTCCATGAAGGAGGAGGCGGCAGGGTTCTGGCGTTTTCCATTGACCGGGAGACGGGGAATCTCGCGAAACTCGGGGAAGAACAGCCGACATTCGGACTTCTCCCGGCGTATCTTGCTCAGGATGGAAGCGGAAAGTGGCTGATCGCCTGCAATCACAGCAACCGGAAAACAGTGACAAAGTATGTCAGGGGGGAGGACGGAACCTATCATGTCATCACGGAGTATAGCGATGTGACAGCCGTTCTGTATCCGCTGGATCCGGAAGGAAAGATCGGAAAAGCTGTTCAGATCATCGATTTCCCTGTGGACTGGAGTCAGAAACCGCCGAAGACGGCATGTCTTCACTGCGTAAAGTTCGCTCCGGACGGAAAACATTTCGTTCTGACAGATATGAAGCAGGATCTGGTCCTCACTTACGAGCTGGATCAGGAGAAAGGCAGAATGATCGAATGTGACAGAAAAGCGTGGAGAGCTGGAAATTATCCCCACTACGCTGCATTTCATCCGAAACATCCGGTCTTTTATTTAAACAACGAGCACGCCCATCTTCTTGATGTGGTGCGCGTGGATGAAAACTGGAAGATGGAGCTCATCCAGACCATCGATGTGACGCCGAATCTAGACTTTGACATGACCGGAAAAAAGGTCATGCAGACGGATGTGGGAGTCAGCCCGGACGGAAGATATGTGTATGATCTGTACCGGGGCGCGAACTCCATCTGGGTGTTTGAGGTGAATGAGGTGGATGGAACGCTAAATAAGAAACAGGAATTTAAGTTCGGAAAAGAGGGGAACCCGAGAGGCTTCACCTTCTCGCCGGACGGAAACTATATTCTTGTGGCGGATAATGCCGGCCACCAGGTGATCACCCTGAAGATCCTTCCGGACGGATGCCTTGAGAGGACAGAAAAGACAGACGGAAATTTGAAATTCCCGGGAAATATTTCCTTTTATACAGGAAACAATACAAGAAACAGGTAACACGCTGCGGCCTGCCTGGTGTGGGACACGGAGATACTTATATAAATTGCTGAAAATAACGAGGAGGAACATGTGAAAATGAAAGTGAATGATCTGAGAAGTGCCCTGGAATTATTAAAGACGATTCCGGGACAGTTAGCGGAGACAGACGTGGAAGTGGAGCCGATGGCGGAGCTTTCCGGCGTTTACCGCTATGTGGGAGCCGGCGGAACGGTAAAGAGACCGACAAAAGAGGGACCGGCGGTGGCCTTCAACAACATCAAGGGCCACCCGGACGCGAAGGTCGCCATCGGCGTCCTGGCCAGCAGAAAACGTGTGGCAAAGCTTTTGGACTGCGAGCCTCAGGATGTGGGAAAGAAGCTCTATAAGAGCGTGGAACATCCAATTCCGCCGGTGGTGAGTGAGGAAAAGCCGCTCTGCCAGGAGGTAGTACATCTGGCATCAGATCCGGATTTTGACCTCTATAAGCTGGTGCCGGCACCGACAAACACACCGGACGACGCGGGCCCGTATATCACCCTCGGCATGTGCTACGCCACACACCCGGATACAGGAAAGCATGACGTGACGATCCACAGACTCTGCATCCAGGGAAAAGATGAGCTTTCTATCTTCTTCACACCGGGTGCCCGCCATATCGGAGCCATGGCAGAGCGGGCGGAGGAGCTTGGACAGGTTCTCCCGATCTCCGTCAGCATCGGTGTGGATCCTGCCATCGAGATCGGCTCCTGCTTTGAGCCGCCGACCACACCGTTAGGCTACGATGAGCTCTCCGTAGCCGGGGCGCTTCGAGGTGAGCCGGTAAAACTCACAAAATGCGTCTCTGTAAATGAGTACGCCATCGCCAACGCGGAGTATGTCATCGAGGGCGAGGTGATCCCTGGAGAGCGGATCGTGGAGGACCAGAACAGCCACACAGGCTTTGCGATGCCGGAGTTCCCGGGCTACACAGGAAAGGCGTGCCCGGTATGCTGGAAGATCAAGGTGAAAGCCGTGACACACTGGAACCATCCGATCATGCAGACCTGCATCGGCCCCAGCGAGGAACATGTCTCCATGGCGGGAATCCCGACGGAGGCCAGCATTTACGGCATGATCGAGAAGGCCATGCCTGGAAAGCTCCAGAATGTCTACTGCTGTTCCCCGGGCGGCGGAAAATACATGGCGGTGCTGCAGTTTAAGAAAACGGTGGCCAGCGATGAGGGAAGACAGAGACAGGCGGCGCTGCTTGCATTCTCCGCATTCAGCGAGCTGAAACATATCTTCCTCGTGGATGAGGACGTGGACTGCTTTGACATGAACGATGTCCTCTGGGCGATGAACACAAGATTCCAGGGAGATAAGGACATTATCACGATCCCGGGCGTCCGCTGTCATCCGTTAGATCCGTCCAGCGATCCGGCCTATTCCGATTCCATCAGGGATCACGGAATCGCCTGCAAGACGATCTTTGACTGCACGGTGCCTTTTGACCAGAAAGACCGGTTTGTCCGTTCCAGATTTCTGGAACTTGATCCGAAAAAGTGGTTCCCGGACGGGGATGTCTTATGAGGAGGCGGATCATTGTAGGCGCCACGGGAGCCAGCGGGATGCCGTTACTCTTAAAGTGCCTGGAACTGATCAAAAAAGATGGGAACCTGGAAAGCTGGCTGATCTTAAGCGAGGGCGCAAAGCTGACTCTGCGCCAGGAAATGCCGGAAGCGGAAGAAAAGATCCAGGGACTTGCCGATCATGTGCTTGAGAACACGGAGATCGGCGCAGGTCCTGCCAGCGGATCTTTCCGGTCTGCAGGCATGCTCATCGTTCCCTGCAGCATGAAGACCGTGGCGGGGATCCGTGCGGGATACGGGGAGAACCTGATCCTTCGGGCGGCGGATGTGACGATCAAGGAACAGAGACCTCTGGTCCTGGCGGCGAGGGAGACACCTTTAAGCGCCATCCATCTGCGGAATCTCTCAGAACTCTCCATGATCCCCGGCGTGCGGATCATTCCGCCGATGATGACGTTCTATCACCGGCCGGAGAGCATTGACGAGATGGTCTATCATATCGCGGCGAAGCTTGTGGAGCCATTCGGCGTGGAAGCGGAGGAATATCGAAGATGGACGGGAATCTGATCAGAAGAGAGAAACTGTCATTCGCGGAACTTGAGATCGGCGTCCGCCTGATCGGGGATGATATCGCGGTGTGGGTGAGCGGCGGAGACCGCCCCCACATCGGCTGCGTCGTCCAGGCGGTACCGAGAATGTCCTTAACGGGGGATGGGAGCAGGAGTGCCACATCCTCGGTCCTAAATCTTACGGGACATAAGGACGAATTCCTGTGCCGTGAGTTGGCGGAGACGATCTGTGCCGTCACAGGGCAGGTGACAGTCTGCACCGGCGTATTTCACTGTGACGGGATGACGAGGGAGAAGATCGCGGAAGTTGTGGACGCGGTGAAGAGGATCGCGGGAGAGCTTGCCGGGGAACTCAGAACAGTCAGATCATAGAT
>CAVIYT010000231.1:0-6027 GCA_963646925.1 Paludibacteraceae bacterium | reverse complement strand
ACGCAAGCAAGGGATAAATGCTTTCACAGCTATCCGTGAAGCACTGAACGGAACCACTGATATCATTTTCAACTAACGGGGTTCTGAACAGTTACGATCTGGATAAAAATTATGGGGAAATCGTAAAAGCTGAGTTCCAGTTTTAATTAAGAACCTTAAAAACGTATTTATATTATGTATGGGAGGAAAAACTTATGAAGAGAAGATCAATGGCAGTGGTATCCGCAGCAGTATGCGCATCTATGTTACTCAGCGCTTGCGGCAGCAGCGCATCCACAGAGACTACTACAGCAGCGGCAGACGCAAAGACGGATGAGACATCTCAGGCAGCGGCACCGGCAGCATCCGGAGATGTTGTAACGATCAATATCGGCTTTGAGAATACCACAGATGAACCAATCGGACAGGCTGTTGAGAAATGGGCGGAGCTCTTAAAAGAAGAGAGCAACGGCACCATGGAACTCAAAGTATTTGCGAACAGCGCTCTTGGAAATAAGAGTAAACTGATTGATCAGATGGTTATGGGCGAGAACGTTATCACGATCGCTGACGGTGCGTTCTATGCAGATTACGGTGTGCCGGATCTTGGCATCCTCTATGGACCATTCTTCTTTGACAACTGGGATGAGGTTTGGAAACTTATAGACAGTGACTGGTATAAAGATCAGTGCGGAAAACTTGCGGATAAGGGACTTACAGTTCTCGGATCTAACTGGGTATACGGCGAGCGTGAACTTATGACAAAAGATAAAGTTGTTGTGCCGGCGGATATCAAAGGTAAAAAGATCCGTCTTGCAAACAGCCAGATCTATGTAGAGGGATTTAATGCGCTTGGAGCAACCGCAGTGCCGATGGCACTTGGCGATGTGTATACATCTTTACAGAACGGTACTCTTGATGGCGTTGAGAACCCACTCTCTACCTTATATGGACAGAGTTTCCAGGAAGTTACAAAGAACATCCTTATGACAGGACATATCTTAAATTTCACAACATGGTGCATCGGAACTGATTACCTCAACACTTTAACACAGGAACAGCAGGATCTGTTATTCAAGACATGTGAGGAGGCTGGTCTCTACAACAATGATCTTCAGGCGGCAGCCAATGAGGATTACAAAAAGAAATTGGAAGATGCTGGTGTAACATTCACAGAGCTTACTGATGATCAGAGAGCACAGTGGAAGGAAGCAAGCCTTTCCTTCTATGAAAAAGGTTCTCAGTTTGGATGGAGTGATGGTCTGTATGATACCGTAAAAGCTGCAATCCAGTAAGAAAAAATCTGTCAGAGGCTGCCGCAAGCGGCAGCCCCCATAGATAAGGATGGTGATAAACGATGAAAAAAATTCTGGATATTCTGGACAGAATTGAAGTCGCGGTTGCATCCCTGGTACTGGCGGTTCTGATAGGCGTGACATTTGTCGGTGTGCCGATGCGTTACATTTTCAGTCAGCCGTTTACCTGGGAAGAGGAATTTCAGCTTGCATGCATGGTATGGATCACATTCCTGGCAGCGCCGGCCGCGTTCCGTACAAAGAGTCATGTGGCGATCGAGATTCTGGTGGATGCACTTCCGAAAAGTATTCGAAAAATCATAGAAATCCTGATCCCAGTGATCGTATATGCAGTACTTGTTTATTTCTTATTCAGAAGTAAAGATTATATCAATGTAATGCTGCGTACAAACCGTAAGACCCCGATCCTTATGATTCCGTATGCATGGATCTATGCGATTGCCCCGGTCTCCATTGTTTTGATGCTGATCAGCTATACAGAAGAAAAGTATTACGAGTTAAAAGAACTTTTCAAAAATGAAGGAAAGGAGGAAAAGTAATGAATTCAGCTGTTGGAATTATGTCATTGATCCTCCTGGTGCTGTTGTTCTTAAAAATTCCGGTTTTTGTGGCTGTATTAGGAGCTTCAGTCGTATATTTTGTCATGACTCCGGGTATCAACCCGGCAGTGTTTGCACAGCAGGCGATTACCGGCTCTGAGAGCGTTACACTGCTTGCAATTCCGTTTTTCGTATGCGCCGGTGTTCTGATGAACTATACGGGTGTTACGAAACGAATCATGGATTTCTGCGCTGTACTGACCGGAAGAATGTACGGCGGCCTTTCCCAGGTAAATATCTTATTAAGTACATTAATGGGCGGACTTTCCGGCTCCGCACTTGCAGACGCGGCGATGGAGGCTAAAATGCTCGTTCCAGAGATGGAAGCAAAAGGAATCGGACGCGCATTCTCCACAGTTGTCACCGCAGCCTCCAGTATGATCACCCCGCTGATTCCACCGGGAATCGGACTGATCCTGTACGGCTGCATCGCTAACGTATCCATTGGTAAGCTGTTCATTGCCGGTTTTGGCCCGGGTATTTTACTCTGCGCGACGATGATGTTCATGGTATCAAAAATTTCCAAGAAACGCGGATATCTCCCCCTTCGCAAGGAAAAAATGACGGGTACCATGTTCTGGACATCATTTAAACCGGCAATCCTCCCGTTATGTCTTCCGATCATCATCATCGGTGGTGTTCGTCTCGGTGTATTTACAGCGACGGAAGCAGGCGCTGTTGCAATCATCTACGCCGCGGTCCTCGGAATTGGATACAGGGAGTTAGGACCGAACGAGATCCGCCAGGGCTTAAAAGAGACTCTGATGACAACATCATCCATCATGCTGATCGTTGCCGCAGCGTCCACATTCTCCTGGATCCTCACAAAAGAGATGATCCCGCAGATGTTCACCCAGTGGATGATCTCAGTGATCCACAACAAGTGGATTTTCCTTGTTGCTGTTGATATCTTCCTGATCTTTGTCGGCATGTTCGTAGAAGGAAATGCCAGCATGATCGTTCTCGTGCCGTTATTCGCACCGGCCGCGACAGCATACGGAATCGATCCGATCCACTTCGCAATGGTATTTATTTTCGCAAACGCGATCGGCGCGTTCACACCGCCGATGGGAACATTAATGTTTGTAACCTGTGGCGTTACAAAGTGTTCCACAAAGGATTTCATCAAGGAAGCCGTTCCGTTCTACGCACTTTTATTCGGCTGTCTTCTGATCCTTACATTTATCCCGATCTGCTCGACTGGACTTGTAAATATCATCTACTAAAGTCCTCTCATATACCTAAAATACAAAATGCGCTGGTTCCAGTTGTGGAATCGGCGCGTTGTATACTTATTAGCGTACGGAACAATTGTTTATAAGCAATACGAATATATATTCCGTGGGACAGAATAGAATCCTAAAACTGTCGAAAAAACATAGAAAAATCTTGACATTTGCCCATAAAACTCGTTATGATATTTTCTGCACTATACTGATAGGTTAATTGTCTGAGAAACCCGTAAAAAGTCTGCATCCGCAGACCTTTTTTGATTATAGGATATTTCGGATAGATCGCCAGTGAAAGGCTCTGCATCCAGCCTGCACAGGTATAGTGGAGGAGGAAACACCATGAAATCAGTTCATGAAGCATTAGATCAGATCCTTCCGGAGATCATCGCCATGAGCGAGGACATTTACCGTCATCCGGAGCTTGGATTTAAGGAATTCCGCACGAGAGGAAAAGCCATCGAGGCGCTTGACAAGGCGGGAATTCCCCACGAGGATGTGGCTTACACGGGAATCCGCGCGGTGCTGGATTCCGGAAAACCGGGACCGAATATCGGCCTGATCACGGAATTCGACGCGGTTCCGACATTCGGACATCCCTACGCCAGCGAGGACAGCTGCGCGGCCCACACCTGCGGCCACTACGGTCAGCTGGGCGTTATGATGAGCTTATTCTTAGCGATCAAAGAGTCCGGCATGTTAGAGGATCTTTGCGGAAAGGTCACACTTCTCGTGACACCGGCGGAGGAATTCTGTGACATGGATTACCGCAAGGGACTTATTAAAGAAGGAAAGATCTCCCATCCGTCAGGAAAACAGGAGATGATCGCCACAGGTGTCTTTGACGATGTGGACATCATGTTATCCTGCCACGCCATGGGCATCGATATGACAAAGTACCACGCGGAGATCGGTTCCAGCTTAAACGGCTTTATCATGAAGCGGGCGATCTTCACCGGAAAGGCATCCCACGCAGGCGCGAACCCGGAAGGCGGCGTGAACGCGCTGAATGCCGTAAACCTTGCCATGACGGGAATCAACTTCTTGAGAGAGACGTTCCGCGCCGATGACGCAATCCGCGTTCATTTCTTCGTTCCGGAAGGCGGTCAGTCCGTCAACACGGTTCCGGGAAGAACACAGCTCGAGATGTATGTCCGGGCGAAGACCGTTCCGGCGATCTTTGAGACAAACAAGAAAGTGACCCGCGCGATCCGCGCAGGTGCCCTTGCGATCAACTGCGATCTTGAGATCCAGGATACCCCAGGTTACTTCCCGCTCCACCAGGACGAGAACCTGACAGAGCTTGTGAAGAAGCACATCTTAGACTATATCGACGAGAGCATGATCGCCCAGGGAACCCACGGCTTTGCTTCCGGAGATATGGGAGACTTATCCCTCATGTGGCCGATCGTTGAGATCGGTGTTGCCGGATTTGAGGGCAGCATCCACGGAAAAGACTTCAAGACCGTGGATCCGGAGCAGGCATACTGCGTTCCGGCCCACTACTTTGCCGATACTGTGGCAGATCTGTTATCCGACGGCGGCGCGTCCGCATGGAAGATCAAAGAGGCGTTCAAGCCTGTGATGAACAAGAAAAACTATCTGGAAACTCTGGATAGTTTGAATAAATCAACTTTTTACGAGAAGGAGAACAACTAATTATGAAGAAGAAATTCTTATGCAGCACACTTGTAATGGCTATGGCAGCTTCCATGCTGTTCGGATGCGCAAGCGAGAGCAAGACAGAGACAACAGCCGCAGCAGCAGGCGAGACAGCAGCCGCTGAGGAGACAACAGCAGCTGAGACAAACGGCGAGAAGTTAAAAGTAACACTTCTTGTTACAGGTTCCTTCGGCGACAAGGCATTCAACGATTCCGCACAGGCTGGTATGGAGAAGCTTGAGGCTGAGCTTGGTGACAAGGTTGAAGTAAACATGGTCGAGATGGGCAGCGATAAGACAAAATTCGAAGGTTCCATGTTAGACGCATGTGAGTCTGACGCAGACCTCATCATCACAGGTCTCTGGGACATGAAGGAGATCACAGAGAAAGTTGCTCAGGAGTTCCCGGAGAAGAAGTTCATCATCTTCGATACAGATGTTGACTACACAATCGGCGACTTAAGCAACGTATACTCCATGAGCTACAAGCAGAACGAGGGCGCTTTCCTTGCAGGCGTACTTGCAGCAAGCGTTACAAAGTCTGATATGGAATACGCAAACGAGGACAATGTCATCGGTTTCGTTGGCGCAAAGGACACAGCAGCCGTTATCAATGACTCCGCAGTTGGATTCATCGAGGGCGCTCAGTTCGTAGATCCGGACGTTAAGGTACTTGTTTCCTACGTTGGTTCCTACGTTGACTCCGCAACAGCAAAAGAGCTTGCGATCACTCAGTACTCCAACGGCGCAGACGTTGTATTCGTAGCAGCAGGTCCGGCTTCCGTAGGTGTTATCGAGGCAGCAGCAGAGAGCCAGAAGTACTGCATCGGCGTTGACTCCGACCAGGCACTTGCTTACGAGGGCAAGGACGAGGCAAACTTCATCATCTCCTCCGCGATCAAGGGCGTTGGCGACAGCATCTACAACGCAGTAGAGAAGGCAGTTGACGGCACACTTCCGTACGGTGAGTACCAGGTTCTCGGTATCGAGGACGGCGTTGTAGGAATCGCTGACAACGACATTTACCAGTCTGTTGTTTCCGACGATGCAAAGGCAGCTGTTGAGGACGCAAAAGAGAAACTTCTTGCAGGCGAGATCACTGTTGATTCTGCTTATGGTATGGATGAGGAAACATTAAAAGGCATCATCAATGGTGCTCAGTAATCAGTTTTAGCTGATATATATCAGGGCAGATATTTGTCTCCTGTATTCATGCGGAGAGGTGTGTGGCATGTCGGATCGG
>CAVIYT010000230.1:0-6872 GCA_963646925.1 Paludibacteraceae bacterium | reverse complement strand
ATTGGACGGAGTCAGTGTCAGAATACTGATTCCGGATGGAGCCATAATAGGGAAAGACAGTCTTTTACTGAGGGCGGTTTTCCTTTAAAAGAGCGATCAGCGCGTCCGTCTGCTCTTTCGTTGTCGCCCAGCTTGTGGCGATCCGGATCATCGTATGGGAATCGTCGTATTTCTCCCAGAAACTGAACATTGCGTGTTCCTGAAGCCGCTGCAGGACCTCATCTTCCAGGATCACAAAGATCTGGTTCGTCGGATTTTCAAGGGAAAGCCGGTAGCCGTTCTCTTTTAAAGCCGCCTTGATCGCGCCCGCGTGGGAGAGGGCGGATTCGCCGATATGAAGATAAAGGTCATCGGTAAACAGAGTGTCAAACTGGATCCCGAGGAGACGGCCTTTTGCCAGAAGCGCGCCGTGCTGTTTCACGATGGTGAAAAAGTGCGGAATCAGCTTCGGATCCGGAATCACGACTGCCTCGCCGAAGAGAGCGCCGCATTTTGTTCCGCCGATATAGAAGATATCACAGAGTCTTGCGAGATCTTTTAATGTCACATCGTTCTCCGGTGCTGCGAGGGCGTAGGCAAGACGCGCGCCGTCCACGTAAAGCGGAAGATGGTATTTATGGCATGTCTCGCTGAGCGCGGTCAGCTCATCAAGGGAATAGAGAGTTCCATACTCCGTCGGCTGGGAGATATAGACCATACCAGGCATGACCATGTGTTCAAAGCTTTCATCGGCTAAGAAAGTATCTACATAGGAAGAAACCTGCTTCGCGGTGATCTTTCCGGCTTTGTGCGGAAGTGTAAGGACTTTGTGGCCGCCGAACTCGATGGCGCCTGCCTCATGGACGGCGATATGTCCGGACTCCGCGCAAAGAGCACCCTGGTAGGTGCGGAGAAGCGCGTCGACCACAGTGGCGTTTGTCTGGGTGCCGCCTACGAGAAAATGGACACCGGCATTCGGCGCGCCGCAGGCTTTGCGGATCTTTTCGCGGGCGGATTCACAGAATTCGTCGACGCCGTATCCGTCATTCTGTACCATATTTGTGGCGAGAAGCTGATCCAGGATCGCCGGATGAGCGCCTTCCATATAGTCACAGATAAATTTCAGTTTTTCGTTTTCCATGTCATAAACCTGACCTTTCGTGTTGTCTGATACCATTATACAGATAGCGGATTGACGTGTCAATGCAGGAAAGTATATGAAAAAATCTGAAAAAATGGAGACAGATGCGGGAATCCGGCTGACGATAAAAGGGGGGATCTGTTTTATGAAACAGCGGGGCGGCAGGAAGATCAGCACATAAATTTGCGGGGAGTGAAATAGAGTGTTATGAAAAGCGTATTCCGGGAGAGGCGCGGATGAAGAGGATGTTCATAGAGCCGGTCATGGGTTTGTGTCTGCTTGGAATGGTGGTCCTTGCAGTAAAATATGGAAGTATCCACGTGACGGGGAGCGTTGATGCCTACATAAAGGAGAGGCCGGTGGTGGTGATCGACGCCGGTCATGGCGGGACAGATCCTGGAAAAGTCGGGATCGATGGGAGTCTTGAGAAGGATATCAACCTGGCTGTGGCAGAGCGGTTGAAAACTTATCTGGAACAGGACGATGTGAAGGTCATCATGACCCGGGAGTCGGATACGGGGCTTTACTCGGACACGGACAGCCGGAAGAAGATGGCGGACATGAAAAAGCGGTGCGAGATCATCGGGGAGAGCGGCGCGGACTTGGTGGTCAGCATCCACCAGAACAGCTACCATGAGGAATCCGTGTCCGGCGGACAGGTATTTTATTACCGGGATTCGGCGAAGGGAAAGGCGCTGGCGGAGATCCTGCAGGAACGGTTCGATTATGTCCTGGGCGAACAGAACCGGAGACTTCCGAAGGCGAACGGCAATTATTACCTGCTTTTGCACGTGAAGTGCCCGATCGTGATCGTGGAGTGCGGGTTCTTAAGCAACCGGAAGGAAGCGGCGCTTTTAAACAGCGGGGAGTACCAGGATAAGCTGGCGTATACGATCCATATGGGAATCATGGAGTATCTGAATAAGAATCCATGAGAAAGAAAAAATGCACAAACGGAGAGAAATAAAATCGTCATATTACACAAAAAAGGCCCACCTGTTTTTAACAATCTGATATGGTATTTAAAAGGTCAATATGCTATGATTCTTTTACCAATTGGGACGAAAAAATTGAAGGAGGGAATATCTTGACGAAAGAAGATATGAAACAGATTTCAGACCTTATGGATGAAAAATTCGTTGCCTTTGAGGGTCGAATGGATGAAAAGTTTATTGCATCAGAAGGTCGGATGCGAGAGGAGATTGTGGCATCGGAGGAGCGAACAGGAGAAAAAATCGAATCTTGCGAGAAAAAAATCACAGCCTGCGATGAAAAGATTACGTCCTGTGAGAAAAAAATCACAGCCTGCGATGAAAAGATTACGTCCTGTGAGGGAAAAATCACAGCCTGCGATGAAAAGATTACGTCCTGTGAGAAGAAGATCACAGAATGTAATGAAAAGATCGATAAGGTAGAAAATAATCTGAGTGCCGAAATAAAGAAGAATCGTATTAGCATGACAAGACATATGCAGGAACTGAATGCCAAATGGGTCGAAACAAATGAAAAACTAGATCGTATGCTTGCAAGAATGGATGGAATGGATAAGAATATGAGCGCGATGCGGGCAGAAATGGACGCAGTGCCTAAACGGTTCGATGCAGTAGAAACAAATCTGGGCAGAAAAATTTCAGAATCGGAGGCGGCTACCCGCAGGTATACAGAAAAACTGTTTTTCCAGGTGGCAGAAGGCAAAAAGAGACGTTCCACACGGTCATCCGGACTGGAAGGATAAAAAATCCGCCGGAAACACGAATATTTCTGGCGGATTTTGCTATCAGAATTACTCAAGTACGAGTGTACCGTCGCCCTCAGCACGGATCGCGGATTTGAAGAACTCTTCAAATGCCTTCTCCATGTAAGCCATATCCTTGGAGCCTGCAGTCTCATACGGGGAGTGCATAGCTAACTGCGGAAGTCCGATGTCTACAGTGTTTAAGGAAACCTGTGCGTTGGAGATGTTTCCAAGGGTGGAACCGCCGAGAATATCGGAGCGGTTTAAGAACTCCTGGTACGGAACGCCTGCGCGCTCGCAGAGGCAGCGCATAACAGCCGCGGAAACAGCGTCTGTTGTGTACTTCTGATTTGCGCTGTGCTTGATTACAAGACCGCCGTTTAAGTAGGTACGGTTTGTCGGGTCTGTCTTGTCAGCGTAGTTCGGATGTACGGCATGTCCGTTATCTGCGGATACCATGAAGCTGGAAGCGAGGGATGTGAGGTACTCTTCCTCTGTTCTTCCAAGGCTGCGGTTGATGCGGCGGAGAGTGTCGTAAAGGAATGTGGAGCCTGCGCCCTGCTTTGTGCCGCTTCCTACTTCCTCGTTGTCAAATACGGCAACGACCGGGATGCAGCGGTCGCTCTCACTGTTCAAGAGAGCCATTGTGGACGCAAACGCGCACTGGAGGTCATCAAGACGCGGAGCGGAGATAAACTCACCGTCGCAGCCCCAGATCGTACCTTCCATACGGTTGTAGAGGAAGAGGTCCATTCCCTTGATCTGCTCAACGGAAACGCCGGCTTCCTCAGCGATCATCTCTTTGAATGCCTTTCCGGAATTGCTCATGCGGTATAACGGAAGCATATCTTTCTGGATGTTGTACTTGTAGCCGTCGTTTACTTCACGGTTCATATGGATCGCGAGGTTCGGGATCATGAGAAGGTCACGGTCAACGTTGATCAGTTTTGTTGTGAGACGGTTGCCGTCTTTTACGATGATACGACCAGCAACGGAGAGAGGTCTGTCGAACCACGGTGCGCAGAGCATTCCGCCGTACTTCTCAACGTTTAATTTTACATACTGGTTCTCGACATTCATCTCGGAAGACTCTTTGATCTTTAAGGTCGGGGAATCGCTGTGGCTTGCCGCGATATGGAAACCGGAATAGTCCTTGCGGGATACCTTGAACGCGATGATCGCGGACTGGCTGCGGGTCACGAAGTACTTTCCGCCTTCAGCGAGGTTCCAGGCATTTCCCTCAGCGAGGCGCTCGAAGCCTGCTTCAGTCAGGTGGTTCGCCAGCTCGTGTACTGCATGGAAGCCGGTCGGACTTTTTTTGATAAAAGAAAATAATTCTTCATTCAGATTCTGAATCATGTTTTTGTTACTCCTTTCGATAAATAACCCCTGTAAGTCATACCGATCCATTATACAAAAAAATTGAAGATCAGGCAAGCTTGCGCTATGATGTGCGCAAGTGTTAAAATGAGGATGAATTTTCACGCAGAACTGTGAAGGTACTGAACAGCTGCAGAGAGAATAAAACACACCGGGAGGAAAAATACATGAAAACATATCGGCCGCTTCTTGCGAATGTGCTGGCCCAGACGATCTTCGGACTGGGATATTTCTTTATAAAAATGGGGATGGCTGTGGTGAACCAGGATACGGTCAAATTCCTCTCCTTCCGTTTTACGCTTGGATTTCTCGCCATGACGGCGGTGCTTTTACTGGGGATCCAGAAGGTAGACTATAAAAAGGGATTTGTGGGACTCATCATCCTGTGCGGTCTGTTCAACCCGTCGATCAGCCAGATCCTGGAGACCACATCCACATCCTATGCGCCGACATCCCAGATCGCCATGTACAACAGCATGCTGCCGATCGTCATGCTGATCTTTTCCGCCCTGATCAACAAGGAATATCCGACGAAGCGCCAGCTCATGTTCGTGCTGGTCTGCGTGGCAGGTGTGTTTATCGCGAACATGGTAAAGCCGGGAACCACCGGAATGACGAAGATCGGACTGATCCTGATCATCGCCACCAACATCGCGGTGGCGATCAACCGTGTCCTTGTACGGCGGGCATCCGCAGTGTTTACGTCTTTTGAGATCATCTACATAACGACGGGAATGGGGGCGCTGCTCTTTAATATTATTTCGGCCGGAAAGAGCGCGGCGGCGGGAGTTCTTCCGGAATATTTCAATGGACTTATCTGCCCGCAGTTTGGGATCGCGGTCCTCTACATGGGAATCGGATCCTGCGTGATCGCGTTTTTATCCATGACATACGCCTCCGCAAACCTGCCTTTTGCGGTATACGCGTCGACCTGCACGCTGAGCACGGTGATCGCTATCATCTCCGGCGTCGTTCTTTTGCACGAGGTATTTACCCCGGTCCAGATCGTGGGTACGGTCGTGATCCTCACGGGAATTATCGGAATCAGCCTGTCCTACGATAAAGGGGATCAGGAGAAGAACAGGTTCCACCTGGAGAAAAAGTAAGATTCCGGTCCGTAACCGTTGTCCTGTGTCTGAAAGAAGCTTTCAATGATAGACAGTTACAATTTCGGAAGAATTTCTGTTATAATTCTGACGTTTTTCTGAAATTTGCGAAAAAGGTCTGGAAGAGGTACCTTTATTCCCGGTTTCATGTTAAAATATGGGCACGGGTAGCTGTGAAGGTATGGAACAGTTACAAATACGATCAACATGGTGAGAAGATCACTGGAAAAGAGGGAAATTTATGGATTGGAAGAAGATCAGACAGGCAGTCCGCACAGTGCTGGCGGCAGCGCTGATCTGTGCTGCATCGGTGGGAATCACCGGTGATCCGGCATACGCGGCGGATATGGGCGCGGTGTACGGAATTTATGAGCACGGAACCGGCTGGAGCGGGTACCACGGGGACAGCAAAACGGCGCACGCTGGAAACGGAAGCTATTTGACGGCGATCCGCGCAAGTCTTCAGGGACAGCCTGAGGGAATGAGCGGTACGCTTTCTTATCAGGTAAACTTAAGCGGAACCGGCTGGCTTTCCTGGCAGGAAAATATGACTCCGAACGGAAGTACCGAGACAGATATGCCGCTTGAGGCGGTCCGCATGGCATTTACCGGACAGCTTGCGGAGAACTATGACGTTTATTATTCTGTATATCAGAATGGATCCTGGACAACACCGGTGAAGAACGGGGAAACAGCGGGAACTGAGGGACACGGACTCCGTGTGGATGGACTCTGGGTCACTGTGACCGGAAAAGGCGCTGAAGCGCCGGAGGGACCGAACGGAAAGAGCGTGGATCCCACAAGACCGATGGTTGCGCTGACCTTTGATGACGGTCCGTCGAAGTATACGAGCCGGATCCTGGACTCCCTGGAAGCGAACGGCGGAAGAGCCACATTCTTCATGGTGGGCAACCGCGTTGCGTCCTATGCGTCCACTGTAAAGCACATGGCGGACCTCGGATGTGAGACAGACAGCCACACCTGGGCGCACACATATCTGACCGGAATGACAGAGGGACAGATCTTACAGAGCTTAAACCAGACCCGTGACGCTATCGTGGCAGCAGGCGGAAATGCGCCGAAAGGTGTCCGTCCACCGGGAGGAAAGATCAACGATGCCAGCAAAGCGGCCCTCGCGAAGGCGGGAATGCCGTCCATCGTGTGGTCTGTGGATACCCTGGACTGGAAGACGAGAAACGCGCAGCACACCATCGATACCGTTTTAAGCCGGGTGCAGGACGGAGACATCATCCTAATGCATGACCTCTATGAGCAGAGTGCCATCGCAGCGGAAACGCTGATCCCGGAGCTTACGAGAAGAGGTTATCAGCTCGTGACGGTGGATGAGATGGCACAACTCCGCGGAGGTATGGCTGCGGGACAGTCTTATGGACATTTCCGTTAGTCAAAAAATAGAGTGCCAGACTAGCTGTGAATGCGGATATGCAGACCCAATAAAACAGATATGGTAACTATTCAGTACCTTCATAGTTACGAGCAAAAATCCATTCCAGCCTATACTTTCTTACGG
>CAVIYT010000229.1:0-6939 GCA_963646925.1 Paludibacteraceae bacterium | reverse complement strand
ATACTTCGACACCCCACACTGCTCCACCAGAACAACCCCATCGCACTCCGGAAGCAGTCTAACTGTCTCAACATCCTGCAGCATGCACGCTCCAGCCACAACCTGAACCTCCCCAAGCTCAGCCTTCAACGCCTCCGCCGCGTGCGCCAGCACGCCAGTGTCCGCATTACCCGTAACAAGGATCTTCTTCATCCCTCCCGCGTAGTTCATCACATTCGCCGCAATCAGCTTATACTCCACAGCCTCATCAACATTACAAGCCCGCCCTTCCAGACGATTCAGCCATGCGTCGATCGCACCAGCCTTCTTTCCAGCAGAAAGCTTTCCAAGGATCTTCACTCTATACTGTTCCTTCAGCTCTCTAGCAGAATAAACCTTATCTCCCATAAGGAACGCCACGCAGACAACAAACGCCACAAGAAACGCGCCGCCAAAGCCGCCGACAAGCCCAAACTTGATTGCGCTCTTTAACGCGGCTCTCTTAGAGGAATCCTCTTTCTTCGGCTCCTCAAGCTCATCGAGTGCTGTCTGTTTTTCCTGAAGACTATCATTCAAATCTGTGATCTTTTGAGTCTGTTTCTTCTGAAGATCCGCAAGATCCAGATTTACAAGTGTGCTGACACTCTCATTGACGGTAGATACCGTATGCTCCCCAATACTTGCCGTGATCTGCGCCTGCATCTCATTTACATGCGCGATAAACGCATCAAGGACTTTCTTCGCCTCTTCCTTATTTGTATGGTATACATCGATCGTAAGAAGACGGCTCAGCTGAGATCCGTTTGTACCGATCGTTCCAATCGTTACCTTCACCAGCTCCTGAAGATATCTTGATTCCGTACCAACTTTCTTCGCAACATCCTCCATCACCGCGCTGCTTGTCAGCATGGACTGGTATGCCTGAAGGATCGTATCCGTATAATCGCGGTTCTGGTAAGTCATCCCCGGCATGATCTCATATCCAGTGGAAACGTAGAGATCAACTCTCGCCTCACCGACATCATACGGGCTCATATTGATCCAGATCGAGTTGTTCAGGTAATCCTGCTGATTGATAATATCCGTTCTCAGGTTCTCGATTTCTCTCTCATAAGTCTCTTTATTCTTCTCATAGAGCTCCAGATCCGCCGAATAAGTCAGATCCGCCTCTTTCCTTACCTCCGGATCGCTCTGGCTCTTGTAGGTCATATAGCCCTTCACGCCGCCTAAAAGCAGTCCGCAGATGACAGCCACAAGAATCATCGGTCTCCACTTATGGAATACCGCAAACATCAAATCTTTTAAATCGATCTCCTGCTCGTCTGTATTGTAATCCATCTTCCTTCTCCTTTAAATTTCCTGTTATCTAGATCCACGCCCCGTGAGAACGACTTTCACCGTCAGGAGCAAAATTTTAATATCCGTCAGAATCGACCAGTTGTCTATGTACTGCATGTCCAGGCGGACGACCTCATCGAAGTCCTTAATATCGCTTCGTCCGCTGATCTGCCAGAGACCGGTAAGTCCCGGCGTCATACTGAGACGGCACTTGTGCTTCGCCTCGTAATGCTCAAACTCATCGACGGTCGGCGGTCTCGTTCCCACAAGACTCATATCGCCCCGAAGAACATTCCAGAACTGCGGCAGCTCATCGATACTCGTCTTACGGATAAACTTTCCGACCCGCGTGATTCGCGGATCATCTTCCATCTTGAACATCAGGCCCTTGACTTCATTTGAGGCCATCAGCTCCTTCTTTCTCGCCTCCGCGTCCTTATACATAGAGCGGAACTTATAGAACGTAAACTTTCGTCCATTCTTTCCGACACGCGTCTGTCCAAAGAACACCGGTCCCGGAGACTCCAGCTTGATCGCCGGTGCCACAAAGATCGTCGCGATTCCGAGGATCAGCATGCCGACGAGGCTGCCAGCGATATCCAGCGCCCTCTTCGCGATCATCTGTCTCGTTGAGAACAGATTTCTCGCAAAGCTTACGACCGCGTACTTTCCGACACGATTCAACGTCTTCTTTCCAGAAATAGAAAGATCAAACGCGTCGATATTCACATCGACGATAATACCCATCTGCTCCAGCTCACGAACCCACTGGTCCATCAACGGCGTCCGCATCATCTTATCATCGATAATAAAAACCTCGTCCACATCGTTCCGGATCACATAATTCAGAAACGTGTCGCGATGGGCCACCACCGGAATATTGCTGATCGTCTCTACCTCGGCGTCATCCGTCAGCACAAGTCCTACGATCATCCGGTACCACTCATTATACTCCTCAAGGTTCCGGATCACGTTCTCTGCCTGATCCGACGTTGTCACAACGAGAAGACGGCTGCTGTACCGGCTGTTGCGGTAGATCTTCACCATATACTGCTTAAAGATCTGTCTCGCTGCGTACATGATGATCAGATTCGCGATGATCTGGTATCCGAATACGAGTCTCGAAAGGTCCGCCGAGCGGTGCATCATAAACAGCGCAAGCGTCAGTGCCACCGAGAACATCACCTCGGACTTCACAACACTCACAAACTCATCGAACATTCCTCTCCGGAAAAAATGATGGCTGAAATCCATCAGCACAAACATCAGACCGTACAGGGCCACTGCAAAAAACAGAAGCCAGATCTGATCTCCATGCTCAAACCTTCCGTAAAAGATCCCGTAACGGATCCAGAAGGCGATTCCCATACTGA
Source organism: Paludibacteraceae bacterium (assembly GCA_963646925.1). Classification (GTDB taxonomy): domain Bacteria; phylum Bacillota; class Clostridia; order Lachnospirales; family Lachnospiraceae; genus Pilosibacter. Next base: position 4,249 of record CAVIYT010000229.1, on the reverse strand, counting down.
CGATCAGACTGCACAAGTCCACGATCAGTACCAGGATACTCTCAAATGTTTTCTTATTTTCGTACATAATACTCTCTCCCAGATTCTATCTTATCTATTATAACATAGAACCTGTTCTAATACCTTACTTTTCTATGAATTTCGGCATAGTTTTACCCTAAACGCCGATACACGCCCAACTATTCTACCATAGTTTTTCCGTTTACAAAAGACATATTTCAATAGTTTTCTATCCATTTATCCCCGAGCAAATCCGCCAGCTCATTGACCCGGATAATCGCGTGTCTGTACTTTTCAATCAGCTGCGGCGCAGGCTTCGGATCCCCGAGAATGATCAGGGCGTCCTGCTCCTTTCCCACCGCGACCGCCGCTGCCGACTCACTGTACCGCTCCACCGCGTTCCGCACCGGCATCTGCGCCTTAAATCCCGCCGACTGCAGCCGGATATTCGGCTCCGAGCCGATAAAATTCAGAATCTCCCGTATCTTGTCATTCCCGGTCTTTGAAAGATCATCTAAAAGCTGCATCACCGTCAGATGCGGCACAAAGACCGCATCCAGCTTCTTTAAGAGTTCCAGCCCCGCCGTCTCCGCGAGAATATAAAGCCCCCAGGCATCCAGCGCGATCTTCTTATCGATCTGGAACCGCTTTTTCACCGCCCCGTCGATTTCCATGTGCCAGGACTCAGAAGAATATCCTAAAACGGCCTGCTTCGCCCGCTGTTTCGTCTTATCGGAGCCGTCCGATATATGGTGCGGCTGCACTCTCCCGGTCCAGTTCAGGAAATGGATCTCCTCCATTCCCGCGAAGACCGTTCCCGTCATGGGATCCACCGGATGCGGCTGATTCCTAAGCGCCTGAAAGTGTTCCTCAGCCTTTTCCTTCTTAAGATTCGTCAAATACGCAATCAGCGCCGTGCGGTGAAACTGCTCCTCCGTGATCAGCCCCCGCTCCAGGAAAGACTGGCGCTCCGTCTCAAACCGCTCCGGTTCATTAAATGTATTCGAGTACATCATGAGCTCCATCTCCCAGAATCCCTCGATGTCCGTGTCGTGGAACGTCTCCTTCGAATCGAGATAGCACTGAAGCTCATCCTTCAGATCCCGGTGGTACAGTGTTATATAATCGATGTACGCCCGGTACGCGTACTCCGGCTCCTCCTCGATCAGCTCCCGCCTGTCGGCAAACAGCTCCTTGTACATCGCATCCGCCCGGTCCATCATCCCGTGCCGGATATAGAGATGGTTCAGCTCCTGCCAGGTCGTGATACATGGCTTTCTCTCAAATGTATCCCGGAATCTCCCGATAACATCCTCGATCGGCGCCTCAAACTCGTACACATAGTTCTCCATGGACTCCGAAACCTCCGGATCCCCATATCCCCGGATTCGCTCCAGGCAGTCCCTCAGCTTATCGATCTTCCTCCAGCCAAAGAGGACCATTCCTCTTCCGTACACGTTCATCAGCTGAACATAGACCGGAAGTCTGTCACGGCCGCCGATCCTGCGGACATTGTTCTCCGTCTCCGCAATGACCTTCTTTAACTGCCGCTCCAGTCCCGGATCATAGATCCGCCGCCATCCGTTTTCCACCGCGATCTGCTCAAGCGTATTATTCCACCGGCTCATCTCCGCCGTCGTCTCCAGCATGATCCGGTCCGAGGAGGTAATATGCGGGTACTCCGACAGATCGATCTTTCCGAACTGCGCGATCACTCTCGCGTATTTTATCTCAATATCCCGCCAGAACGCGTCCACTCCCATCGGAACATCCACAGCCTCAATATACTTCTTCACATCCGGATAGATCGTCAGGATTCGGTAATTATCGTTCAAGAAATAAAATGTATTATAAATACAGAGACCGGCTCTTCGCATCGTTCCCGCCCAGAAAAGCGTGTCCGCCTTCTCGATCACGCTCAAGAAACACTCCCGCGCCTTATAGAGCGCTCTCCGGTCAAGCTTTCTCTGGTCTACCCGTTCATTCTCCATGACCGCGTCCGAGATTCCAAGGAAATAATAAGCCGCGCCCAGCGCTTCAAGGATCACGCTGTCCATGCCGATCCGGTACGACCGGTTTAAAAACCTCACCGCATTGACATAATCATGATACCGCTCCCCGTACACATAGCCGATCATCTGATAAATGAGCGCCGCGTCCTCCTCATCCCCGGTGGAATACACAAAATTCTCCTGCTCATCGATCAGCTTCCCGATGGTCTCTTCCACCGGAAGCTCGTCCTCATAGGCCCACGCGAGAAGAAGAAACACATTGGCACAGGCAAACAGCGTCTGTTTTCTGGTTCATTCCGGATACACTCCTCTGCCGTCTCGATCGTCTCCCGGTACTCCCACTTCATGAACGAACGCGTCAAATGGCGCATGGCATCATACTTCTTAAACATGCCGTCAGCTCTCATCTCTTCTTCCAGTTCTTCAAACTCCGGATCCAGATCCCCGATCTCATAACAGTAGAGAAGATGCTACATCAGATGTTTCCTGGCCTTTTTCCCGCAGGAAGAAAATCTCGGATCCTCCATCGCCGTCCTCGCGGTATCGATCGCCTTCTGCCGCTGCAGGTTTCCAATATGACACCTGCAGGCGACGGTCTGCTCCTCGAGCCACTTCTCGTTCTCCGAACCATCTTCCTTTTCTTCGACGGTCCCGTCAAACATCACCGGCTTATATTGTCCGCAGGCCACGTCCTCCTCCGGAATTCCCAGCAGCTTCCGCTCGATCACGATCCCAAACTTTTCCTTCATCATGATGCGGATCCGCTGCAGCTTTGTCGCGAAGACCTTCGCCAGCAGTGCCGTATTCCCATACGCGCTGGACATCAACCCCAAAAGACTTTGTCCTTCTTCCTCCGCCTCTTTTCCATCCCAGACAGGCGCTCCCGAGATTCCCTTTAATTCATAGACCCTGTTCCCCTGATCCAAATATCCATCTGTGATCCGGACCGAAAACTTGTCCTCATCCGCGGCATTTACGACAACGATGCCATGGAAACACTCCAGGTACCCGATCGGATGATCCTTTTCCGGCAGTCCATTCGGATACCCCTGGGTGTAGACCGGGCTGTTCCGCAGCGTATCCCCGAAAAAGTACTGTGTCTGCTCTAAAAGGAGTTCCTCCGGTTTCCGGACCTGGATAATCGCGATATCCTCCGAGTGGACCTTCTCACCGCCCTCTTCCGTCACAACATCGAGCGGAGAATATATGATCTGCTCCTTTGGAACCTGGATCTGAATGACCTTGTAGAGATCTCTTTCTATATTAATTGCCCTTAAGATCACTAACTTTATCTTATCGGCCCGGTCCACAACATGCGCGCATGTAAACACAAACAGCTGATCTCCGCCCCGCCGACCTCAAAACGCTCTCCCGCGGTCATCGCCCTGATCCTTACATTCTGCTTTTTCAGCATCCTGGCAATCTCACAGTTCTGCCTCGTAGACAACTGCGCATTATCCGCCCCGGCGCTGTCCGCGCCGTTCATCCGAACTTCCAGAAACGGACACTTCCACCCCACCCGCAGCAGCGCCAGGATCCCCCCAATATGATCATCATCCACATGCGTCAGGATCAAAAGATCCAGCGTCTCCCCTGCATCTACGATTTCCCTGCAAAGGCGCTTCCATGTGTCCGCGAAGCGTGTGACGCCTGTGTCGATAAAAATATTGTGGCCATCGCCGTAGCGCAGGCGGATGCACTCGCCCTTTCCTGCATTATATATGTAAACTCCGTTCATTCTCCACTCTCCCCCGCCGGCCGCATGCCTGCGGTCGTGTATGTCTTTATCTTAGCATTACTCTGTTGGGTTCTCGCGCTCTTGAAGTCTGTACTTTTCTATACAAAAAATACCTCTAAAGTAAATAGGAACTATTTGTCTTGTTTACTTTAGAGGTATTATCTTAATCTGCATAGTCAACTGCCACAACAAACCTCCATGGCTAGCGCTTCTTTGAGGATGGCCTGTTTCCACACACGGCATTATTTTATGGACGAAGCCCTTTTACAAGAGTCTGGAACTCTTGCTCTGTATCCACAAAATGATACGGCGCATACTCGCCATACGCTGTTGGCCTGCTGATTGTTACAAGCTGTACACCCTTATGTCCAACCGCTTTATTCAGTTCTCTCTTTAATTCTACCAGATGTTTTCCATGAGTTGTTTTTAGGGCAAAACAACCATGTGCATTACGATCTTTCGCTACCAGATAACACATTATTCAGCACCTCCTTAAATT
>CAVIYT010000228.1:0-6951 GCA_963646925.1 Paludibacteraceae bacterium | reverse complement strand
GCAAGTGCGCAGACCTACTGAACAGTTACTTTCCTGATTACTTACGAACGATCTTAACTTCTACTTCCCTGCCTTCATTGAGTTCAACGGAAAGGCTCAGCTTGCCGCTCATATTTGTCTTCATTCCGCCGACGCCAACGCCGTCCTCGTAGATCTCGTACTCGCAGTCGTCCTCTAACTGTACGGTGATCTGGGCATCCTCGAATCCCTCAACTTTGAAAGTTACAGTTGTATCGGTAACTGCGAAATCTGTAACAGCGGTTCCCGGAACGGACTCATAAACGAACATTCCGTTTCTCTCTAACTTTGTGATTTCCTTAAATGTCTTAACTTTATAAAGATCACCTTCGTGCTCGAAGTCTTCTACCTTGGATTTTGCTGCGAGGCTGTAGTTTCCGAAACTTAAAGTTCCGTTTGCCTCTGTGCGGATCAGTTCGTTGATTACTGACATAATGCTTACTCTCCTTTTACGTGTTTCAACAAGGGTGCGAAATCTCCCTCATGCTGTTGTAATACGGTAACGGTATCTTCACCGTTCCATCGTGCCTATGATTTTACCACACTGGCGGAAGTTTTTCCAGCAGTTTGTGGATGTCTTGCTGAAAATTTCAGTTCTCCGTCCTTACATGTGATCTTCACAGAGTCACCTTCCCGCACTTTTCCTTCCAGAACAAGCTCCGCGAGCTTATCCTCCACAAGGTTCTGGATCGTGCGCTTTAACGGTCTCGCGCCGTATTTCTCATCGTATCCTTTTTCCACAAGGTATTCCTTCACATCATCCCCTGCGTTCAAGCGGATGGACATCTGGTTCTTTGTCCGTTTTGCGAGGACGTTCAGGAGGATCGTCACGATCTCTTTCATATGGTCCTTCGTCAGCGGATGGAACACGATCGTGTCATCGATACGGTTTAAGAACTCCGGTTTGAACATCCGCTTTACCTCGTCCATAACGCCGGTCTTCATGCGCTGGTAGCGGACCTTCTCGTCATCCTGGGACATGAATCCAAGCTGCTTCGGCGCGATAATGTTCTCGGCACCGGCGTTGGAGGTCATGATGATGACGGTATTCTTAAAGTCGATCTTATGACCCTGGGAGTCCGTGATATGGCCGTCATCCAGCACCTGTAAAAGGATATTGAACACATCCGGGTGGGCTTTCTCCACCTCATCGAAGAGGATCACGGAGTACGGGTTTCTGCGGACTTTTTCGCTCAGCTGTCCGCCGCCCTCGTATCCCACATACCCTGGCGGGGATCCGATCATCTTGGAGACGCTGTGTTTCTCCATGTACTCCGACATATCAATGCGGATCAGGGCATTCTCCGTTCCGAACATGGCTTCCGCAAGGGCTTTGCAGAGCTCCGTCTTTCCGACACCGGTCGGACCTAAGAATAAGAAGGAACCGATCGGTCTCTTCGGATCTTTTAAGCCCACTCTTCCGCGGCGGATCGCCTTCGCGACGGCGATGACTGCCTCGTCCTGTCCGACCACGCGCTCATGGAGAATGGATTCCAGCTTTAAGAGGCGTTCCGTCTCGCCCTCCGCAAGCTTGCTTACCGGGATCTTTGTCCAGCCGGAGATCACGTCCGCGATATCGTTCTCATCGACGGTCAGCTCCCTGCTTTCCTTCTCCTCTTCCCATTTTTCCTTCATTTTGCGGATCTTTTCCCGCTTTGACGCCTGTTTCTTCTTGATCTCACCGGCGAGTTCATATGCCTCGTCGCGGATCGCGTCCTCTTTCTCTTTTTCGAGCTTCTGGATGTCCTCCTCGAGGGTCTTGATTCCCTTCGGCTCCACATAGACGGTCAGTCTCGTCTTTGATGCCGCCTCATCCACAACATCGATGGCCTTGTCCGGCAGGAACCGGTCGTTGATATAACGGGTGGACAGGCGGACTGCCGCTTTTAATGCCGCGTCGGTGATCGTCACATGATGATGTTCCTCATATTTCGGGCGGAGACCTTTTAAGATCTGGAACGCCTCGTCCTCCGTCGGTTCCTCAACGGTCACCGGCTGGAAACGGCGCTCCAACGCGGCGTCCTTTTCAATATATTTCCGGTACTCTTCGATGGTCGTAGCGCCGATGAGCTGGATCTCGCCTCTCGCCAGGGACGGCTTTAAGATATTGGAAGCGTCCAGCGCGCCCTCCGCTCCGCCAGCACCGATGATCGTGTGGATCTCGTCGATGAATAACAGGACGTTCTCCGCCTCTGTCACCTCGCTGATCACGTTTTTGATGCGCTCCTCGAACTCGCCGCGATATTTGGATCCCGCGACCATTCCGGAAAGGTCCAGGATCACCACGCGCTTTCCGCGGATCGTATCCGGGACATCGCCGGAAGCGATGAGCTGCGCCAGGCCCTCAATTACGGCCGTCTTTCCGACACCCGGTTCTCCGATGAGGCACGGGTTATTCTTCGTTCTTCTGCTCAAGATCTGGATCACGCGGCGGATCTCTTTTTCCCTGCCGATGACCGGATCCAGTTTTCCTTCTTTCGCCAGGACTGTGAGGTCACGGCTGTAGGCGTCAAGGGTCGGCGTCTCATTCTGTCCCCCCCGCGGCTGACGTCCCCGGGCAAGATCCTCTTTCCCAGCGTTTCCATCCTCTCCCATCGCTGATAAAAGGTCGATGTAGACCTTCTGGATGTTAATATTTAATGTGTTTAACAGGCGGACTGCCACACAGTCCGATTCCTTCAGTAACGCCATCAGAATATGCTCTGTTCCGATAAGCGGCGCGTGGAACCGCACAGCCTCTTTATAGCTGTTCTCCAGCACATGTCTCGCGCTTGGGGTATAGCCGTCCCGCTCTTTTGTCGCCGTATTCTGATAGGAAGAGACAAGCTGCTCCACAAGGGCGAGCAGTCTGTCGAGCTTTACTTCGTTCGCCTCGAGGACCATGGCAGCCGTTCCGCTTCCCTCCTCGATGAGTCCGACCAGGATGTGCTCCGTTCCGATCACGTGGGAACCCATGTCCTCCGCCGCTTCACTGGCAAGAACAAGCGCTTCCTGGGCTTTTTCGGTATATTGTGCCATCTGTTCTTAATTTCCTCCTGAATTTTTCAGTCTATCTTCGAGCTGTTCGATCTTTTCACTCTGTGCTCTTCACGGTCAGTGCAGCAAATTGTAAAAGACTAACTGAACAGCCAGCTAATTTTCTATCTCAATGATCTCCGGCAGCCGTTTTCTCAAAAACTCTGCCCGCGCTGCGTCCAGCTCATCCTTGTCAAGCGGATGGTCCGCGAGACTCAAAAGGTTCGCGGGCTGGATCCCCAGCATCAGACCGTAGACGGAACATGGTTCCTTTACCTTTAAGATCCCATCGGTGATTCCCATCATGATCTGGGACAGGAATTCCATTCCGTCTTTTCTCGTGAGGCGTCTCGCGTACTTTAAGACGCCGTAGGATTTATAGCATTCATCTGCCGCCTGAACCGGTTTTCTCTGGCGGTATTCTCTCCGCATCCGGCGTTCCTGGGCATCTAACTCCAGCGCCGCCTTTTTCACGATGTCGATGATCTCCCGCTCTGTCTGGCCCAGGGTCTTCTGGTTTGAGATCTGGTACAGGGAGCCGAAGTTCTCCGCGCCCTCGCCGTAAACGCCGCGGACCTGGGTCCCGAACCGGCCCATATCCGCCACCAGGCTGTTGAAATTTTTGTTTTTCGACAACATCGGCAGGTGGACCACCACCGCTGCCCGAAGACCCGTTCCAACATTTGTGGGGAACGAAGTCAGATATCCGTATTTTTCATCAAACGCATAGTCGAATCTCTCGCTGATATAATCGTCGATCCGGTCCGCTTTTTCATAAAGCTTTCCAAGTGTCATTCCCATCTGCAACGTCTGGATCCGCACATGGTCATCCCCGTTTAAAAGGATCGCCGTCGATTCGTCCTCCGACAGGATCATTCCCGTCGGGTCTTTCTTTTTCATAATGCTGCGGTTCAAGGCCCGTCGCTCCAAAAGCGCTGTCTTTTCCAGGTCGCCCATCCGCTCAAGGTGCGTGAAACGGTAGGATTTCCGTTCCATAGAGGCGATTCCCGTGAGTCCGCCCAGGAGCTTTTCGGATATCTCCGCGCTCTGCTCTCTCGTGAGGCATCCCGGGAACGGATACTCCTTCAGATTCCGAACCAGACGGATCCGGCTATATATCACATTTGTGTCTGTGTTTCCAGGCACTTCATACCATTTATCCATTCTGTTTCTCCTCTTTCAACGCCCGGATCCCATCCCGGAGTTTCGCGGCTTCCTCGTATTCTTCCCGGCGCACCGCGTCCTTTAATCTCGTCTCCATCAGGCGGATTTTCTCTTCTCTCGAAAGTTCCGGGATGACCGCCGGATCGTTTCCGTTCTTGGCTCCGCCGTTCTCCGCGTCTTTTTCAGAGGCAAAACCTGCCGGATGCTTTCCCACATGTTTTTCGCTGCCCTGAAGGTGGCGGATATTGTCACTGATCAGCGGATCAAAAACGCTGTAGCAGTCCGGGCAGCCAAACTGGCTGTCCTTCACGAACTCCTCGTAGGTCGTTCCGCAGGTCGGGCATACGATGCCGGAGTACTTTTCATCTTCCTCCTCCGTCTCCTGGGTTCCAAGAAGCCCGGAGAGAAGTTTTCCTAACGGAAATTCCCCCTCAAAGAGAGCGGAGAACTGTCCAAGGTCCGCGTGGGCAGCACACTGGGTGCAGAGGTTGTGCTCTGTCTTCACGCCGTTGATCACTTCCACATATTTTACGGTTGCTTCCCGCTTTTTGCAATGTTCACAAAGCATACTGTCCCTCCTTTATGCCTGTCCGCCAAACTCATCATAGATCTGGTCTACAAGGCTGTGGATCTCATCTCTGCCGACATTTTTGCAGATTCCCCGGGCGACGATCAGCGCGAGATCGTTCTTCATCTCCTCCATCGTCCGCAGTTTATCCATATCCAGGGCGATCACGGCCCCGCGTCTGCGGTCCAGGCGCAGAAATCCTTCCTGTTTTAATACAGCATATGCCTTGTTGACTGTATGCATGTTAATTCCGATCTCATCCGCAAGCTGTCTGACCGACGGGAGACTGTCCCCGTCATGAAGCATATCCATCGCGATGCCGCAGATGATCTGGTTGCAAAGCTGGGTGTAGAGCGCTTCCTCGCTGTCAAAATCGATCTTCAGTACCATTTGATCACCGTCTTTTTTCTTAGATTTTTGATACCGGGATCGTCCGTATGGTCCCGGTATCATTGTATTCCATTTGTTATATGTGTATAGTAACAGATTGTGTCAGGTTCGTCAAGTGAATTTCCGCGTTTGTTCGTACATATGTTCTTTTTTGACTGGACTGCCATTTCGTACCATGCTGTATTTTTTATGCGAGCTATTTTTGTGCAGCGTATCAACCCCGGATGCATGGTTGTATGGATACGGTCCATATATAACCATGTATTTTTACTCCAAATCTAATCTGCCTTCCGCTGACCGGTTCGCCGCGATCCGCTCCACGGTCCAGGTGATATCGGACGCCTTTTCCTTTAATTTCGCCCATGCGTCCTGATCCTGGTACACATAGAACAGCGCCCCGAAGGTCACATCATACTCCCGTTTCGCCGCGTCCGGCAGTCCCGTGACCTCCGCGATCTCCGCAAACCGGTATCGCGCGGCTTTCGGGAACTGGTCCCGTTTCATCTCATCACCGGAGTTTTCGTAGACATATGCCCCGAATCCGTCCTTCACGGCATCCATTTTTGAAAAACGCAGCTCTTTTTTCTCTTCATTCAGGGAATAATTGCAGGAATAGATCACGTTTCCTCTCTTATCTTTAAAGGTCCTGTATGCCCCTCCGGATGGATCATACACGAACCGCCAGCCGTCATCCCGGAATTTCTTTCTCCAGCCATCCGGGAACGCGTTCACATACCCGGCGATCTCGTTTTCTTCCGCTTCGCTCACAGTCTTCGCCGTTCCGTCCGCGTTCACCGCCAGAATATCTCCCGCAGGATCCGGCTGTCCGTCATAATCGGTGTAGGAAAATCCCGCGTATTCGTTCACCCGCATGCTTCCATCCGGGCGGAACGCGTATGTCTTTCCTTTTATGGTGCGGACCGATTCCTTATTCATCTTTCCGTCCGCGTCAAACCAGTACCATTTTCCCTTGTCCTCAAACCACTGGATCTTCACGTTCCCCGCTGAGTCATAGTAGTACCAGTTTCCGCCGCCCGGTCCGTCGTACTGCCAGCCCTCGGAGAGGGAACCGTCCTGATTGAAATGGTACCGGATATTTCCGACCGTCTTCCATCCGGTCTCCATGATCCCGTTTCTGTCGAAATGGTACCACTCGCCGTCGATGTCCTCCCAGGTGCCGCGGGCCTTGCGCCCGTCTGAGTATGTAAAAGTATATCCGGCATCCGTGAGCGTCCATGTTCCGTCCGCGGCGAAAGAGGTTATGGTCTGCATGGCAAGCAGGACGCTGGCGGCACCGATCAGAATATATTTTCGTTTTGTCTTCATTGGCGATCCTCCTTTCCATCTATGTCAAAGTCTGTTTCTTCTCATTTTTCTGCTGAAACCGACTGCGCGATGAATCGATCTGCGTATTTTGGAGTCCTCTGCGTCGTCAAGCCCCTATAGCCTCTGACTTACTTGCTATATATTCAACGCAAAAGCTCCTGCCAGAAGCAGAAATACATTGTTTCTATATTCATTATCTTGAATCCATCATCAAAATACTTTATACTAAGCAGGAATCCAAACAACGCACATGAAAGGAATTTAATTATATGAAACGATTTTTCGCCTGGGCCGGGATCCTCATCATCGCCGCGGTCTTTCTCGCCCTCATCGTCCTGACATTCACCGGCGGCCCGGAGAACGTCATCATGGCGCTCCTATTCTGCGTCATCGTCATCCCGGTGATGCTGTACGGCTACGCGCTGATCTTAAAATATGTCCGCAATAAGAATAAGAAAGACGATTAGCAG
>CAVIYT010000227.1:0-7468 GCA_963646925.1 Paludibacteraceae bacterium | reverse complement strand
GCTGTGCGTTTAAGGTAATGGCTCCCCTCTACTTCTCATTTTCAATCTTCTCCTTCTATTCATTGCGCCGGCAGACGTTTTCTGCCTTTGCATCTATCGTTTCAGTTTTAAGGCTGAAGCGTTATTATTGGACTCTATAACTGTTCAGTGGGTCTTAGCAGTTACAAGCCAGGCAGTAATCATAACTACCTGGCTCCAATCGTCACTTGATACTCTATTTCTTTATATTCATCAATAGACTTCCGTTTTACCGTAACTTTTACGGTATCTCCGGTCTTCATCTCCTCAAGCCGGTTCTGGAAGTCCCGGATCGTCTGGATCTCCATGTCACCGAGCTTTGTCAGGATATCCCCGTTCTGGATCCCGACATTGTACGCCGGTCCGTCAGCGATAGAATCTGTAATGTAGACACCGCAGGGAATTCCGCTCTCCATCATCGCGGAGGTAACATCCTGTCCGCGGATCCCGAAGTACGGCGCGGACTGCCCGTTTGTGAGTTTCTGTAAGACGCCTTTATATTCAGAGATCGGCATCGCCATCGTCTTATCTTCCGTCTGAGTACCGTCGCCGGTCTGATACGCATCTGTCGCCCAGCCTACGAGCTGTCCGGAAAGATTTAAGAGGAATGTGCCCTCGTCGGCATGGCTCTCAAATTCTGTATACAAAATACGGGTCTGCCCGTCCACCGCCTGAACGCCTTTTGCAACATAGGACACGAGCCCTTGTTTCACGGAATGGACATGTCCGGAGGGACTTCCCACGGCGAGGACCATGTCTCCGGTGCGCACGGAATAGGAATTTCCAAGCTCCACCGCTTTCATCCAGTTTACAGTCTGCTCTTCGATATCAGCGATCTTCGCGCTTATCACTGCCATTCCGGTCGCGGAATCCTGGGCTTTTAATTCCACTGCCGCCGTAGACCCGTCTCCGAAGGTCACCCGCAGGGAATCTGCTCCAGACACCGCGCTCTGACCAGTCAAGATCAGCGTCTCATTGGGATTTACCGCGATAATGACTCCGGCGTACTGGCCTGTCGTTTCGATCGGGTTATCAAACCAATCCACATCATTTTTTACCGCGGAGATCGTTACGATGCTTTTTTCGGATTCCAGATAGATATTCCGGAACGCGTCGTTAAACTCCGTCAGGTTCTTTGTGTTCCACGGGAATTTCTCCATCGCGTCCCCGACGATCTTCTCCACTTCGTCTTTCAGGTCCTCCGCGCGGATCCCCTCAGCCGTTGTCTCCGCCATCGTCTCCACCGGAGTCGGATCGCCGGACGGATCCTGATCCCGCTCGATGGTGATCGGCGCAGAGGTCGCTGGCTGGTCTTTTCCGAGGATCTTTTTTGCGGTCGGGAGCGATACGACAAAGCTTATCGCCGCCACTCCGCCGAAGACAGCCGCAAAAAGAATATAGCACAGGATCCGGCCCGCGGCCCTGCGCTTATCGATCGGAGGTTTTACGATCTTTTCCCTCATAAAGTTTTTCTCGTTAGGTGTATCTGACATGAAAAAATCTCCTTTTGTAACTGTTCATCCCATTCACCGTCAGGATCTGCCGCTGGCAGTTTCCCACAGACATACGGCAACAGTCGCATTTGCGGATTCTTTACTTCTAGCCTATCTTTTTTCCATTATAATTTTTTTCCTCTTATTATGCAAGGAAAACTTAGTGTATACAGGTTCTGGCTGTCCCTTCACTGTCCGAAAAAATCTCTATGATATTTGACCTGTTTGTGTTATACTTTCTCTGTGCAGACAGGCATCTTTACTGGAAATCTCCGCATATTTCATAGTGCGGAATGTCTGCCTATTGAAAGGAAAAAAGGATCGACCTATGAATCAGAAAGTATTAAAAACACTTGAATATTATAAAATCATTGAACGCCTGACCGACTGCGCGGCGTCTGAACCGGGTAAAAAGATGTGCCGGGAACTGACACCGTCCTCAAATTTCAACGAGATCGTCCAGGACCAGACTGAGACCGCCGACGCGGTGACCCGCGTGCGCCAGAAAGGAAGTCTCTCCTTAGCCGGAGTCCGGGATGTAAGCGATTCCTTAAAGCGTCTGGAGATCGGCAGTTCCTTAAGCATCATGGAACTCCTCTCCGTCAGCGGACTTTTGACATGCGCCGCCCGCGCGAAAAACTACGGACGCCACCCGGAAAATACGGAGCTGCCGGATGACTCCCTCGATGAGATGTTCCGCACCCTGGAACCGTTAACAAACGTAAACAGTGAGATCACCCGCTGTATTCTCGGCGAGGATGAGATCGCCGACGACGCGAGCCCGGGACTCCACCATGTCCGCCGCCAGATGAAGATCACGGCAGACAAGGTCCACACTCAGTTAAACTCCATCTTAAACTCCAGCCGTACCATGCTGCAGGACGCCGTTATCACCATGCGTGACGGACGCTACTGTCTCCCGGTCCGCGCCGAGTATAAGAGCCAGTTCGCCGGAATGGTCCATGACCAGTCTTCCACCGGTTCCACGCTCTTTATCGAGCCGATGGCGATCGTCAAATTAAACAACGAGCTCCGTGAACTGGAGTTAAAGGAGCAGAAAGAGATCGAGATGATCCTGGCTGCCCTGAGCACCGAGCTCGTTCCCTATATCGAGCCGATCACAACGGACCTTGAGATCCTCACAAAGCTGGATTTCATCTTCGCGAAAGCGGCTCTTGCGAGAATTTACAACTGTTCCATGCCGAAATTCAACCGGAAAGGCTATATCCACATCAAGGACGGACGTCATCCGCTCCTGGATCCGAAGAGGGTCGTTCCGATCAATATCTGGATGGGAAGAGATTTCGATCTGTTAATCGTAACAGGTCCGAATACCGGCGGTAAGACCGTATCTTTGAAGACGGTCGGCCTGTTTACTCTTATGGGACAGTCTGGTCTGCAGATCCCGGCATTTGACGGGTCTGAACTTTCCGTTTTCGATGAGGTATTCGCGGATATCGGCGATGAGCAGAGCATCGAGCAGAGTTTAAGTACCTTCTCCGCCCACATGACAAATATCGTTAAGATCTTAAACCAGGCGGACAGCCGGTCGCTCTGTCTTTTCGATGAGCTTTGTGCCGGAACAGACCCGACAGAGGGCGCTGCGCTGGCGATCTCCATCCTGTCCTTCCTTCACAATATGAAGTGCAAGACTATGGCGACGACCCACTACAGCGAACTGAAAGTCTTTGCCCTGTCCACACCGGGTGTTGAGAACGCGTGCTGTGAATTTAATGTGGAGACACTGCGTCCGACTTATAAGCTTTTAATTGGTATTCCTGGAAAGAGCAACGCCTTCGCGATCTCCAAGCAGTTAGGTCTGCCGGATTATATCATCGACGACGCGAAGACACACCTGGAATCCAACGACGAGGCCTTTGAGGACCTACTTGCGAACTTAGAGCAGAGCCGTGTGACCATCGAGAAAGAGCGGGAAGAGATCGCAAGCTACAAGGAAGAGATCTCCCGGTTGAAGAAGAATATCGAGCAGAAAGAAGAGCGTCTTGATGAGCGGAAAGAAAAGCTCTTAAAGAACGCCAACGAGGAAGCTCAGCGGATCTTACGCGAGGCGAAAGAGACCGCGGACCAGACGATCCGCAATATCAACAAGCTCGCCGCAAACTCCGGTGTCGGAAAAGAGCTGGAAGCCGAGAGAACGAAGCTCCGCGAAAAGCTGGATAAAGTCGATAAAAACTTAAGTCTGAAGGACAATAAGGGACCGAAAAAGACGATCTCACCGAAGAAATTAAAGATCGGTGACGGTGTCAAGGTCCTCACCATGAACTTAAAGGGAACTGTCAGCACACTGCCGAACGCGAAAGGCGATCTCTATGTGCAGATGGGAATCCTGCGCTCCCTTGTAAATATCAAGGATCTGGAGCTCTTAGACGAGGCGTCCGTATCCGGACCGGGTCTCGATCCGGCTGCCATGAAGCGGAACAACACCGGAAGCGGAAAGATCAAGATGTCCAAGTCCTTCTCCGTCTCCCCGGAGGTCAACCTCATCGGAATGACCACGGACGAGGCGATGCCGGTCCTTGACAAGTATCTGGACGACGCTTATCTCGCCCATCTTCCGCAGGTGCGCGTTGTGCATGGACGCGGAACAGGCGCGCTGAGAGCCGCGGTTCATAAGCATTTGAAGAAGCTTAAGTATGTGAAGGAATTCAGGCTTGGTGAGTTTGGAGAGGGCGATACGGGCGTTACGATCGTAACTTTTAAATGATGTTGAGGTCAAAAAGTCTTTTGACCTCTTTGATACCAGGCGGGTCCCAAGGTCCAAAATCCTCCTGCGAGCAAGCTTGCGTCGGATTTCTGACCTTTTGACCCTAATGTCAAATAATTATAGAAGGAGGAGACCTCCATGGTCGATAAACAGAAAATTCTCATCGTCGACGATGACGAGAATATTGCAGAGTTAATTTCCCTGTACCTGATGAAAGAATGTTATGAGACAAAGATCGTCGGGGACGGAGAATCCGCATTGAAGGAGGTTCCGGTCTTTAAGCCGAACCTGATCCTTCTCGACCTGATGCTGCCGGGCATGGACGGCTACCAGGTCTGCCGGGAGATCCGCACGACCTCCCAGGTACCGATCATCATGCTGTCCGCAAAGGGCGAGGTCTTCGACAAAGTCTTAGGTCTCGAGCTCGGCGCCGACGACTATATGATCAAACCGTTTGATTCGAAAGAACTCGTTGCGAGAGTCAAGGCCGTTCTCCGCCGCTACCAGGCGACCCCGGCCAGCATGGCTGCCGCGACAAAACAGCAGGGCGAATATGTGGAGTACCCGAACCTCATCGTCAACCTGACGAATTATTCGGTCCTCTACAAAGGCCACTCTGTAGACATGCCGCCGAAGGAACTGGAGCTTTTATACTTCCTCGCTTCCTCCCCAAACCAGGTATTCACCCGCGAGCAGCTTTTAGACCATATCTGGGGCTACGAGTACATTGGAGATACCCGGACCGTCGACGTCCACATCAAGCGTCTTCGCGAGAAGATCCGTGACGACGAGAACTGGGCGTTGTCCACCGTCTGGGGAATCGGTTATAAATTCGAGGTAAGACGATGACCCGTTCTCTTTATACCAAGTTTCTTCTGGGCTACCTGGTTTTTGGTCTTCTGGGATTCATTTTCATCGCGACCATGTCCTCGGAGATCACTTACCAGTATCTCTTGGAAGAAGAGTCCGAATCGCTCTACGATGAGGCGAATCTTCTCGCCTCTACCTACAGCGATATCTACCAGGGCAAAAATATCAGCCTGTCCACGGCAAACCCGCAGTTACAGGCCGTTGCCACCTATCTGAAGGCCCAGGCCTGGGTCATCAACCAGAAAGGCAGCGTCGTCGCGGAGACATCTCCTGCCTCCCACATCGGTACTGATATTGATGGGTTTGACCCCACGGCGGCAGGGAACAAGTCTTACATGACCGGAAAATTCTTCGGTATGTTTGACGAGGACATGCTGTCTGTGATCGCACCGATCACGGGAAATTTTAATACGTATGGATACGTGGTGATTCACATGCCCATCGAGCAGGTCGTACATGGGAAAGACAGGATCCTGAACATTGTATACATTACGGCGCTGGTGGTTTTCATCCTGTCCCTGATCATTCTCCTCGTCTTCACGAAAACCGTATACTTCCCGTTAAAGAAGATCACGGCAGGTGCGAAGGAATACGCGGCGGGAAACTTAAGCCATACGATCAAGGTAACCTCCGCCGACGAGATGGGATATCTTGCCAACACTTTAAATTATATGTCCAGCGAATTAAATAAAATGGAGGAATACCAGCATTCCTTCATCGCCAACGTCTCCCACGACTTCCGCTCCCCGCTGACATCCATCAAGGGATATCTGGAAGCCATCAAGGACGGAACGATCCCGCCGGAATTATATGATAAGTATCTCGGGATCCTGATCTCCGAGACGGAACGTCTAAACAAGCTCACCCAGGGCATGCTGACGTTAAACTCTCTCGACAGCAAGGGATTCCTGACCCGCAGCAATTTCGATATCAACCGTGTCATCAAAGACACGGCGGCAACCTTCGAGGGAACCTGCAACGCAAAGGATATCGTCCTGGACCTCACCTTCGCCGCGGATATCCAGATGGTCTACGCGGACCTCGGAAAGATCCAGCAGGTGCTTTACAACCTCATCGACAACGCCATCAAGTTCAGCCACGAGAACTCTGTGATCTATATCCAGACTTCGCTGAAGTACGAAAAAGTCTTTGTCTCCGTGAAAGATACGGGAATCGGTATTCCGAAGGAAAGTATCAAGAAGATCTGGGACCGGTTCTATAAGTCGGATCTCTCAAGAGGTAAAGATAAGAAAGGAACCGGACTTGGCCTGGCGATCGTCAAAGAGATCATTCAGGCGCATGGGGAGAACATTGATGTGATCAGTACTCAGGGCGTCGGATCGGAATTTATTTTTACGCTGCCGAAGGCGACAACGCTGTAAGTGATGATTTCATCGGATTATCTTATCGTTTGAAACGCGAATCCTCGCGTTAAAGGCTTCGCAGTTTAGAATGCAAACTGTTCGTTGAATTCGGACACAGAACTCGATTCTGTGTCCGTTTTTTGTTGCCTATTATCCGAAAAATTATGCCCTGACCGGTTCAGCAGTTATTCAAAATAATTTCCTTCTGCACATAAAAATCCCGGCAGAACCGTTTAAGGGGTATGTTCTGCCGGGCAAAAAAGGTATTAAAAATGTAGGATTGGCTTATTTACGCGCAGCGCCCACCTTAGTACAGCCAGGTCGCGCCCTCGTCGGATCCGTCCACGATCTTCCGGTATTTCTTTAAAACGCCAGTCGCCGGGTGATCCGGTTTCTTTACATGTTTCATGCGCTCCGCGATCTCTTCGTCGGAGATCTCCACCTGGAGAAGATGGTTCTCAAGGTCGATGGTGATGATATCGCCGTCCTTTACACAGGCGATCGGACCGTCATCCCACGCCTCCGGGGCAATGTGGCCGACACACGGTCCGCGGGAAGCTCCGGAGAATCTTCCGTCGGTGATCATGGCTACGGATTTGTGGAGTCCCATGCCCACAAGCATCGCTGCCGGAATCGACATCTCTCTCATTCCCGGGCCGCCTTTTGGTCCCTCATAACGGATCACAAGAACACATCCCGGCTTGATATCGGACTTCATCATCTTGTCCATGAGTTCTTCCTCGGAATCGAATACAACTGCCGGTCCACGGTGATAGTACATCTCCGGGTCCACGCCGCTCTTCTTTACGACAGCGCCCTTTGGAGCGAGATTTCCGTAAAGGATGGAGAAACATCCGCCGGTGTGAAGCGGCTTGTCTAACGGATGGATCACGTTCTCATCGATCTTGCGGTTGAAGTTATCAAGCGCTTCTCTTAAGGTTCCACCCATGACAAGCGGCACATCCAGGTTCAGAGAATCCCGGATCACCGATAAGGAT
>CAVIYT010000226.1:0-7479 GCA_963646925.1 Paludibacteraceae bacterium | reverse complement strand
TGTTTGCTGTGCGTTTAAGGTAATGGCTCCCCTCTACTTCTCATTTTCAATCTTAAGTCCTCCTCTCGTGCAGTTAGAAATGACCGTGGAGATGGACCGATGCGTCCCTGATCTTCCAGGACAGCGCACCGGCCTGTACATAGTTAATGACTATATTTTATCACGAAATAAACCCTGGGGCAATGAGGCAGTTTGATGATTCATTTCGATCAGTTCTCCTCTGTTTCGCTGATCAGATAAATAATTTCTCCCCATGGTATCGACATAAACGCTTAAAAGTGATATAATATTAAAGTTTAAAGCGATAAAGCGAAAGCGGAAAGCAGGAAATATACGATTATGAAGATCATTGTATGTATGAAACAGGTTCCGGCTGGAACAAAGGTCGATATCGACCCGGAGACCGGAGCAATGAAGAGAATGTCAGGGGATACGAGACCGAATCCCTATGACCTGTTTGCACTTGAGACCGCGATCCGTCTGAGAGAGCAGGTAGGCGGAACGGTGACGGTGCTCACAATGGGACCGCCTCAGGCTGAGACGATGGTGCGCGACGCGTATACCATGGGAGCAGATGATGCGGTCATTTTATCAGACAGAAAATTTGCGGGAGCGGACGTGCTGGCAACCTCCTACGCGCTGTCCCAGGCGATCCAGGTACTCGGCGGTGCGGATCTCATCGTCTGTGGACGTCAGACCACCGACGGTGATACCGCCCAGGTCGGCCCGGCCATCGCGGAACATCTCCATATCCCGCATGCGGCGTGGGTAGCGGAAGTGACAGAGGCGGATGCGAAAGCCATCGCGGTGCGCCAGGAGTTAGTCAGTGTGTCCCAGGTATCAAAGATCCCGTATCCGTGCCTGATCACGGTAGATAAAGATATGTGCGTCCCGCGTCTTCCGTCTTACCAGTTAAAAAAGCAGACGAAAGAACGCCCGGTCCGCATCATGACATTTGAGGACATGCCGGACAAGAACTTAAGCCGGTACGGCCTGATCGGTTCCCCGACTGCGGTGGAGCGCATGTTCGCGCCGCCGGAAGCAGAGAAAAAAGTTTATCTGGAAGGAACATCCGATGAGAAGGCGGAGAAGCTGTTCGGAATCCTTACAGGAAAGAAACTGATTTAGGAGGGAACCATGAGTTTTATTAAATTTAACGCGGAAAAATGCAGTCTCTGCGGAGTCTGTGTGGAAAAATGTCCCTTTGGAGCTCTGACCATCGAAGGTGATGGAATTACAGTCGGCGATAACTGCCGTATGTGCGGTCTCTGTGTCCGTCAATGTCCGGAGAAAGCAATCGCTTTTGAGCAGCGCGCCGGCGCAGTGGACAAGAAAGAATGGAAAGATTTCCTGATCTTTGTGGAGCAGGAATGGGGCGACATCCATCCGGTGGCATTCGAGCTGATCGGCGAGGCGAGAAAGCTGGCGGCGAAAGTCGGATATAAAGTAAACTGTGTGATCGTCGGCGCGGAAGGAACAGAGAAGAACGCGAAAAAGCTGCTTCCTTACGGCGTGGACAAGGTGTATGTCTATGAACATCCGGGATTTGAGGGTTTCCGCGCGGACTGCTATACCGACGCGGTTGCGGACTGCATCGCGGCGGTAAAACCGAGCTCTGTCCTGATCGGCGCGACAGCTCTCGGTCGTTCCCTGGCACCGAGACTTTCCACGAGATTCCATACAGGACTGACAGCAGACTGTACAACACTTGACATCAAGCCGAACACAGATATGATCCAGATCCGTCCGGCATTCGGCGGCAACATCATGGCCCAGATCGCCATCACAAAGGCACGTCCGCAGTTCGCGACGGTCCGCTACCGCATTATGGATAAGGCAGAAAAAGTTGCGGATCCGACAGGCAAGATCGTAAAATGCGAGGTTACAGACGATATGGCCCGCTCCAGAATCGAGATCGTATCCTCAAAGATCATGGACAAGAAGAAGAGTCTTGAGGAAGAGGACATCATCGTCGTTGCAGGCCGCGGCGTAAAGAATGAAAAAGACGTGGAGATGTGCAGGGAGCTGGCAGACGCTCTTGGCGGACAGCTTGCGTTCACCCGTCCGATGATCGAGAACGGCTTTGGCGATACCGCCCACCAGATCGGACTTTCCGGAAGAACTGTGCGCCCGCAGCTCATCATCACCTGCGGCGTATCCGGCGCGATTCAGTTTACATCCTGTATGAAGAACTCCGGCTGCATCGTTGCGATCAACAATGATCCGGAGGCACAGATCTTCGGCGTTGCCCACTATTGTATCGTGGATGACCTCTATCAGGTCGTTCCAAAACTCACGGAACTGATCCGGAATCGGAAGGAGGACTAAAAAATGGCATATCCATATAAGAAAATGACAGAAGCTGATTTTGATGCCATCCGTTCCATGACCGATGAGAGCCGTGTCTGGGTCGGAGAGGAGATCGCGAAGGAATATTACCGCGACGAGATGCCGGAGTACGGAATCTATCCGCCGGAGCTCTACGTTGAGGCTGTCAATAAAGAGGAAGTTTCCGCGATCATGGCGTACGCGTACAAGGAAAATATCCCGGTGGTCTGCAGAGGCGCAGGAACAGGACTTGCGGGCGGCGCGACATGTAAGTACGGCGGAATCATGCTGTCCATCATGAGAATGAACCGCATCTTCCCGGTGGATCATAAAAACCAGACCATCACAGCGGAGCCGGGTGCCCTGCTCATCGATATCCAGGCGGCAGCAGCGGCAGAGGGACTTTTCTACCCGCCGGATCCGGGCGAAAAGACAGCGTCCATCGGTGGAAATGTTATCACCAACGCCGGCGGTATGAAGGCGGTCCGCTACGGTCTGACAAGAGATTTCGTCCGCTGCATCGAGGCAGTCATGCCGGACGGCTCCATCATGAACTTCTCATCCAACGTCGTGAAGAACACGACAGGTTACGATATCAAGGATCTCGTGATTGGATCCGAGGGAACCTTATGTATCCTGACACAGGTGACATTAAAGCTTCTCCCGGCGCCGACATGTTCCTGCACATTGGTCATGCCGTTTAAGAGCCTGGAAGAGTGCGCCGACATGGTTCCGCAGGTTCTGGCACTTCCGTTCGTTCCGACGGCCATCGAGTTTCTGGAGCGGGAGCTCATCGATATCGTGGAGCGCAGTTTAAACAAGATGTTCCCGGTAAAACAGGGCGAGGCGGTGCTGATCGTCATGTACGACGCATCCAGCAAACAGGAGCTTGACTCTGCAGTTGAGGCGGCGGCGGAATCCGCGCTGGCCCACGGCGCGCTTGACTGTTTCCTTGCGGATACACCGGAACGGGCAGGTACCGTGTGGGCAGTCCGCGGCGCGATCTTAGAGGGAATGAAGGCAGATTCCGTTTCCCAGGAAGAGTGCGATGTCGTTGTTCCGAGAGTGCGGATCGCGGAGTATGTTAAGGCGGCAAAGAGAATCGCCTTATCCCACGGCGTGCGCGTAGAGCCGTGCGGACACTGCGGAGACGGAAATATCCATACAGAGCTTCTCCGGGGACCGGAGATGTCCGATGAGGAGTGGAAGAGCGCGACACATGCATGCCTGAAGGAACTGTATGCCCTGTCAAAAGAGCTTGGCGGACAGCTTTCCGGTGAGCACGGTATCGGAAACGGCCGTATCGAATTCCTTGAGGGGTTCGTCGGCGAGCGCATGATCAAGCTTTATAAGGCTGTGAAGCTGGCGTTTGATGACAAGCTGATTCTGAATCCGGGAAAAGTCATTGAATATAATAAATAATTTGTGGATAAAGCACCTGGCTTCGTTAAATCATGTGGAAAATCATGAAATGCGCGTTTGGCGAAATTCTCAAATTATGCGGCAGATGCTGGAATCCTGTGCAAACAGGAGTTTGGCATATTGCCCGAATAAATAAAAAGTGACTGTGAAGAAAACGGTCACTGAAAGAAAAAGGGGAAAATCTTATGGCTGAAAAGAAAAGTCTGCTGATCGACAAGAGCAGAATGCCGCTCACGATGGGGCTCGCGTTCGTGGCATTCACCACACAGTTTGGAGGCGGTTTCGCCTCCGGCGCACAGATCTACCAGTATTTCATCAATTACGGAATCTGGTGCTTGATCCTGCCGGCAGTGGCGCAGGGACTCTATGCGCTGTTCTTCTGGTACGGCATGCGCTACGCATACAAACACAAAACTTACGATTACCGCAGCTTTTCCGACAGCCTGTACGGAAAGACAAGCCCGGTAATGTCAAACCTCTACGAGATCTGCTACCTGATCATGATCGGAACCGCTTCCGCTGCGGCCTTCGCGACAGGCGGATCCACCATTGCGACTCTGTTTGGAATTCCGTACTGGATGTGCACCCTGATCATCGGCGTATTCATCTTCCTGATCGCGTTATTCGGAACTTCTGTTGTCCGCAAATGCGCGTCCACATTAAGCGTCCTGATCATTGTAGGTCTTGTGCTCGTTCTTGTTCCGAATATCGCGGCACAGTGGAGCGATATCATGGATTCCATCGGAAAGATGACATCCGGTGAGATGCCGCTGATCTCCAAGGAGACCGGCGCATTCGGACCGGCACTCCGGACCGCGGTCCTGTACTTCTTTTTCCAGCTGGCATCCGTATCCGTTATGTACCAGCATATGGAGTCCGTAACGGATGAAAAGCAGATCAACAAAGCTGCGATCTGGATGTTCGTGTGCAACTTCTTCGCGATGGAGTTATCCATCTTCGGACTTTTAGCGGTGGCCTATGCTGACACTCTGATCGGCGCATCCGTTCCGATGCTCGTTCTTGTACAGAACGGTGTAGGTGCAGGCGTGCTCACAACAATCATCTCCGTCCTGATCATTTTCGGTGCGATCTCCACAGCCGTAAATATGATCTCCGGTATCGTAACCCGCTGCGTAAACGCCATCGAGCGCCGCATGGACAGCGATGAGGCCCGCGCGAAAGGTCACCTCGGCCGCAACGCGGCATTCACCCTGATCTTCACCTTCCTCGCTTTCGCGATCGCGCAGTTCGGCCTGATGGCAGTTGTAAAGAAAGGCTACGCATACCTTGGTTATGCGGCATTCATCACATTATTCGTTCCGTTTGTTGTACATGCGATTGGGACGAAGATGAAAGAGATCTAAAACAATCGAAAAAATTTGACCGAAATAAAAACCTCTGCCCGGCACGATGGATGTGCCTGGCAGAGGTTTTTCAGTAGTATATCTAGCGTGTATACATGAAAAGCTTAAGTATAGGTTCATATGTTTATGTAAAGATACTGATTATTAGTGGAGGATGCAGTGTACGGAGTAATCAGCAGTATTGTCACTGGTTGGACTTTACCTGCATACTTACATAATTTCTAGCCGCCTGCTCCTGCTTCAGGATCTCATCGATCAAAAGCGCCACAAAATAATTCATGTACCCGGTGAACCGGAGATCTTTCGGGTAGATCAGATAGATATTTAAGGTGTTCACCAGGTCACGGACCGGGAAGATCAGAAGCTGTTCTTTCGGCGGAAGAAGCCGGTTCAGACGAATTACAGATTCCAGCGCCGCGGACGGACAGACCGTCGCCATCCGGTTATGGGCGCAGAGATCAAAATGGGTCTCGTAGTCGCTGATACAGAGTGTGTTTTTAAGGAAAATATTCTGCTGGCTTAAAAAACTCTCGACTATGTTGCGGGTGGTACTCTCCGGCAGACATAAAAGGAATGGGATCTCCTGAAAATAGGAGAGATCGATTCCTTTTTCTATTTCTTCGTTCAATGACAGACCATCGGCATCTGCGACCGAGCGGAACGTACCCGCCGACATAACGCAGTACAGCGGATTTGGTGCGATCTTCTTTGATGCCAGCCGCGGCTGCACGATGGAATCAATTCCTAGGCACATGTCGAGGTTCCCATTTAAAAGTAAAGACTCCATGGACCTAGTCTCATTGATCCGCACGTTCAGTTTGATCTGCGGGTAGCGGTCATAAAATTTGGGGTAGATTTTCGGAAACAGCGTCCGTGCTCTCGTGGCGTTGATTCCAAATGTAAATTCACCCCGCTCATCATTGGAAAACGCCCGGAATTCGTTGGAGAGGTTCGTCTCAATGAGCTTCATATTCTGGACCGCGGCCTGAAGTGCCAGGCCGTATGGAGTCAGTGAGATCGTGGGTTTCCGGTAAAACAACTGTGTGCCGTAGGACTGTTCCAGGCGCTTGATATGGTCGCTTAAGCACTGCTGGGTCACAAAGGCACGCTTGGCGGCCTTGCTGAAATTCAGCTCCTCGGCAGCGAGAAGAAAAAGTTCAAGGCTTTGCTGCATGGCAGGGACTCCTTTCTGTGTAAAATAATCGATCGGGTGAGATTCGCTTCGAGTGGGGCATGCCGATGTGTCGATTCTAGATATTCTTATCATACATGAGCGAGGAAAATGATACAAGTATTTACTTGTAACAAGGGGTTAAAAAACCTGTTTTACTTTGTAATAAGAAAACGATATGATAGTCTTAACAAAGGAACGTTCGTGTAATTCAGAAAGGGGAACTCTTATGGCACACATTGATGAAAATGCAGAAGCTTATTATATTGGACTTATGAATTCTGTTGGATACCGTGATAAAGATATCCGCAAGCCGATCATCGGCATTGTAAACTCCTGGAATGACGTGAATCCGGGACATAAACCGTTGAAGGACCTGGCGCAGTATGTGAAGGACGGTGTCTGGGCGGCAGGCGGAACTCCGGCGGAGTTCTGTGTACCGGCTCCGTGTGACGGCATGGCACAGCTGCGCGGCATGCAGTATATTTTAGCATCCCGCGACATGATCGCAGGCGCCATCGAGGGAATGTGGGGCGCCCATCATTTTGATGGTCTCGTATTCTTATGCGCCTGTGATAAGATCGTTCCGGGAATGTTGATGGCGGCAGCGTCCATCAACGTACCGAGCATTTTCTTAACGCCTGGCTCCATGATGCCTTATGAGGAGGACGGGGAAGTCTTCGTAACTCCGGACTTAAAAGAGGCCATCGGAAGATGGAGAGCGGGAGAGATCGACGATGAGACATTCCAGAGATATAAAAACAATATCTGCTCCTCCTGTGGAACATGTTCCATGTACGGAACCGCGAATACCATGTGCGTCTTCGCTGAGGCCATCGGCATCGCTCCGAACGGCTCCGCGACCATGCCGTTCTGTGCGTCCGCGAAGTACAAACAGGCGAGAGACGTGGGAGAGCGGATCATGGATCTCGTGAGAGAAGGAAAGACAGCCCGTGATTTCATCACGAAAGAGTCCCTGATCAATGGTATCCGCCATGTGTCCGCAACCGGCGGATCCAGCAACTTCGTTATGCACGCCATGGCGATCGCGAAGTGCGCGGAGATCCCGATGGACCTGAAAGAATTCGATGAGATCCAGGCGGAGATCCCGGTTATCGCAAAGTTCAAACCGTCATCAAAATACAACCTGATCGACTACGGAAAAGCGGGCGGATCCCTGGGATCCTTATCGGT
>CAVIYT010000225.1:0-7569 GCA_963646925.1 Paludibacteraceae bacterium | reverse complement strand
ATATTCACTCAATGTAACAGTATTTTTCTTCAGAAAATGAGCCACATTTCTTAAATCCTCTATTAATTCATCATCAGTAGAATTTCGATGATATTCATTTAGCTCAAATTTCATTTTTATCTCCCGTTTTTCTTACATCATCTTCTTGATCGTCTCGCAGAGCTCCGCCACAGCGGTCTCCTCGTTTCCGTTCCGGATGTCCTCCACCACGCAGGTCTTGATGTGGTTGGATAAGAGGACTTTGCAGAAGCCGTTTAACGCGGACTGGACGGCGGATACCTGGACAAGGATATCCGGACAGTAGCGCTCGTCCTGGACCATGGCTTTAATGCCGCGGACCTGGCCTTCGATGCGATTTAGGCGGGTTAAAAGGTCTTTTTCTTCTTTTTCTGTTCTGTGTTTATGGCGGCAGTGACAGACAGCGTCATCGGATGCTGCTTCAGCTGCTGCCTTTGTCTCCGCTTCCGTCTCCATGTTTACATTCGCTGTCTCCGGTTCGCCGGCACAGCAGCAGGATTTTTTCTCCATGTGAAACCTCCCCAATTTTTCTTTCATAGCAGGAAAGCCGCCCAGGGAGTCTTTCATCCCAGGGCAGCTGATATTCAATCATTTTCTGGCAGGCACCGATTAGCCGATTACCTTGTAATCCTTATCCTCAATGGCTTTCTTAAGCACCTCTGTCGGAACGTCCTTTGTGAGGGTTACAGTTGCAGTTCCTTTTACATGATCTGCCTCTGCAGCGGATACGCCGTCGATGGCCTCAAGTGCCTTCTTTACAGTCGCCTCGCAGTGACCGCACATCATACCTTCAACTTTTAATGTCTTTTCCATAGTTTTACTCTCCTTATGATTATGTTTTTTTATCTTTTTGTCCCTGTCGGAACGCCGGATATCAAAGAAATTTAAGCGCAGGGCGTTGGATACGACGCAGAAGCTGGATAAGCTCATGGCCGCGGCGCCGAACATCGGATTTAACTTCCATCCGAATACCGGGATCCAGAGTCCCATGGCAAGCGGGATTCCGATCACGTTGTAGAAGAATGCCCAGAACAGGTTCTCGTGGATGTTCCGGAGTGTCGCACGGCTTAAGCGGATCGCTGCCGGCACATCGGATAAGCGGCTCTTCATGAGGACCACATCCGCCGCGTCGATGGCAACGTCGGTTCCAGCGCCGATGGCGATACCCATATCGGCTCTCGTGAGGGCCGGGGCGTCGTTGATTCCGTCGCCGACCATGGCAACCTTTCCTTTTCCCTTGAGCTTTCTGATCACGCTCTCCTTGCCGTCCGGGAGAACTCCGGCGATGACCTCGTCGACGCCGGCTTCCTTTCCGACTGCCTTCGCGGTGCGCTCGTTGTCTCCTGTCAGCATGACTACATGGATTCCCATGTTCTGAAGTTCCTTGATCGCCTGCGGGCTGTCTTCCTTGATCATATCCGCAACGGCGATGATGCCGATCAGTGTTTCATTCTCCGCAAAGAATAACGGAGTCTTTCCGCTCTCCGCGAGAGCTTCTGATTTCTTTTTCATGTCTTCCGGCACGGAAACGTGGCTTCCGATAAACTTCATGTTTCCGCCGTAGATCGTCTTTCCAGCTAATTTCGCGGTAAGTCCGTTTCCAGGAAGTGCCGCAAAGTCTGTCACATCGGCTGCGGCAAGTCCCATCTCCTCGCCCTTTAAGAGGACTGCCTTCGCCAGCGGGTGCTCACTCTTCTTTTCAAGGGCATATGCGGTCGTTAAGAGTTCTGTCTCGCTGATTCCGTCCGCCGGAACAAGGTCTGTTACCCGCGGCTCACCGCTTGTGATGGTTCCTGTCTTATCTAAGGCAACGATCTCGACCTTTCCTGTCTCTTCCAGGGAGACTGCTGTCTTAAAGAGAATTCCGTTCTTCGCGCCCATACCGTTGCCCACCATGATGGCAACCGGTGTCGCAAGACCTAAAGCGCACGGGCAGCTGATAACGAGGACGGAGATGCCCCGGGCTAAGGCGAAGGCCATCGTCTCGCCAGCAAGAAGCCAGCCGATGGTCGTGATGATTGCGATGGTGATAACGGCCGGGACGAACACGCCGGATACCTTATCGGCGATCTTCGCGATCGGAGCTTTTGTCGCCGCCGCGTCGCTGACCATCTTGATGATCTGGGAAAGTGTGGTGTCCTCTCCGACTCTTGACGCCTCGCAGCGGATAAAGCCGGACTGGTTTAAAGTCGCTGCGGAGACGAGATCACCTGCCGCCTTGTCCACCGGAATACTCTCTCCTGTGAGGGCAGACTCGTTTACCGCGCTGTTTCCCTCTAAGACGATACCGTCCACGGGTATATTTTCACCCGGGCGGACCACAAAGATATCGCCTTTCTTGACCTGTGCGATCGGAACTGTCGTCTCAACGCCGTCCTTTTCGATCACGGCGGTCTTCGGTGCCAGTTTCATTAAGCCCTTTAATGCGTCTGTGGTGCGGCCCTTTGATCTCGCCTCCAGCATTTTTCCGACGGTGATGAGTGTTACGATCATCGCCGCGGACTCAAAGTAGAACTCGTGCATGTAGCTCATGACCGCGTCCATGTTTCCCTTTACCTGGGCATCTGTCATCATGAATAACGCGTAGGTGCTCCACACGAAGGAAGCGCTGGATCCCAATGCCACCAGGGTGTCCATATTTGGGGAACCGTGGAGCAGGCTCTTAAAGCCATTGATAAAGAATTTCTGGTTGATCACCATGACGATCACGGTGAGAAGGAGCTGTAAAAGTCCCATTGCCACATGGTTTCCGTCGAAAAACGGCGGAAGCGGCCAGTTCCACATCATGTGTCCCATGGAGAAATACATGAGAACTAAGAGGAAACCGATGGAGGAAATAAGCCGTTTCTTTAAGACCGGTGTCTCATGATCTTCCAGGGCGGATTCATCGTAGAGAGCGCTGTTTTGGACTCCGTCCGCTTTCTCCGCGCCCTTCAAGGACGCGCCGTATCCGGCGGCCTGGACTGCCGCGATAATATCAGAGGAAGAAGCCGTGCCCTCAACGCCCATCGAGTTTGTAAGAAGACTCACCGAGCAGGAGCTCACTCCCGGCACCTTCGATACTGCCTTCTCCACGCGGGTCTGGCAGGCAGCACAGCTCATTCCTGCCACTGTATACTGTTCCATATCTGTCGTTCCTTTCTGTTTTGTCTATGTCTATATACCTATACGGGGTATATGTAAATAATAGCACGAACATCAGAAATGTCAAGACCTGTATTTGAGAATTTTTATCTCTATGGAAATATTGTGTTGAACATCGAGGAATTATACCATTCTCCTCTAATCTCCCTAAACAGCACTCCGTCAAACACGAATCCTCAACACATAAATAAGGCACCGATACAAAAATACCGATGCCCTCTCCCTATTGATCCGTATTATTCGCCCGAATAACCACAGCAATTCCAGCCGCCAAAGCCAATACCCCGATGATCCCGATCACCGCCGGCGGAAAACTCCCAATCCGTCCCGCCACAAAGACAGCCGTCGGTCCATCACTTTCCGGAACCATAAAAGTCCATGTATGCGTCATAAAAAGCTTCAGCGCATACAGAAGTGCGCACACTCCCGCGATACACAGCACTCCGCCGCCAATGATTCTCTTTATCATCCTATTCCTCTGACTCTTCGCAATCTCGATACTCGCAATGATCCCCTCGTCAGAATGATTCTCCTCGTCCCACACGCATTTCATTAACTCCGTTAGCGTGACCCCCAGCGCGTCCGCCAACGGCTCCAGCGTATTAATATCCGGATATCCAATGCCCCGCTCCCAGCGGCTCACCGCCTTGTCCGTCACATGCAGCCGTTTTGCGAGTTCCGCCTGCGTGATCTGCTTTTCCTTCCTAAGTCCCGCAATAAATGCTCCCAATTCCTTCGCTTCCATATCCTGTACCTCCTTTTTGTGGTACCCTCATCTTATCATCCGCATGCAGGGCTGAAAACCGACGCTGCGTTTATATTCGCAATCTTACGCACTCTACGAATCGTAGAGTCTGAATAACTTTCCTATTTTTATCATACCAGCTTTCCAAAAAACTACAACCTCAATCTCACTCTTAACTCTATACCGCAGTTCATTAAACATTATTTCTTCGCATCTCCAACACACAGCGCCGGCGAGCCTTCGGGCAAGGCCGCGCCCGAAGACTCACCGGCGCGTATCTCTCGCGAACAAAAAAGCGGCAGCAAAGATTTCTCTCCACCACCGCAATCATCAATTATAAACCTTACTGCTCCTCTTTCTTAGCAGCCCTCTTCACCGCCTTAATCACCTCATTCAAAACAATGACCGTAAACGCGGTAACCAGCATCTTCACCCACATTCCCGCAGACAAAGCCACTGTCTCAAACACCGCCCCGCCAAACTGCGTGATTACAAACTGTAAGATCATAACAAGCAGGAAAATTCCAAGCATCAGCTTGTTCTTCATCAGGTTCTTCACCATCGGTGTCTCATCCAGTTCCCTGCAGTTAAACGCGTTAAACAGCTGGAACAGCACAAACAGAGTAAACAGAACTGTCGCCTGCTCATCCTGGGCCGCGCCGAGGAAATTCTTAAAATGCTGAAGCATAAAGACAACCGAAATAAAAATACCATTCGTAAAGATCCGCACCAACATGGACTTTGAGATAATGTTCTCATTTCTCTTCGTCGGCTTATGCTTCAAAAGATCCGGGCGGATCGGCTCCAGTCCAAGAGTCAGCGCTGGCGGCCCGTCCATGATAATGTTGATCCATAAAAGCTCCAGCGCCGTAAACGGTGCCTCAAAGCCCGCTAGGATCGACGCGATAACGACAACAACCGAAGAAACATTCACCGTAAGCTGGAACTGGATAAACCGCTTAAAGTTCTCGTAAATTCCACGTCCCCACTGCACCGCCTTGATGATCGTAGAGAAAGAATCGTCAAGAAGGACCATATCGCTGGCTTCCTTCGTCACATCCGTTCCCGCGATACCCATAGCGATGCCCACATCCGCATTCTTGATCGCCGGCGCGTCGTTGATTCCGTCACCAGTAACCGCGACAACATTTTTCTCTTCCTTTAAGAGCTTTACCACACGCATTTTCACAAGCGGCGTGCTTCGCGCGATGACCTGGATCTTCTTTAACGCAGTCTTTAACTCCTCATCGGACATATTTTCGATCTCAGAAGCTTCCACCGCGATGTGGTCATCATCCAGCATGTGAAGCTCATTCGCGATGGCTCTCGCCGTACGGATATTGTCGCCGGTCAGCATCTTCACCTCGATGCCCGCCGCGCGGCAGTTCTTGATGGCCTCATACACATCCGGGCTCAGCGGGTCAGAGATCACAACGAATCCATCGTAAAGCAGATCCTGCTCCACTTCCTCCTGCGCTTCCCCGTTGTATCCGCTCAGTTCCTTATGGGCAAAAGCCAGAAGACGTCCCGCCTCACTCTGGAACTGCTCCATGAGCTTTAAGTTCTCCTCTTTCTCCGCCTCAGAAATATTGGAACAGAGGGAAAGGATCTTCTCCGGATTTCCCTTTGTATAGACGATCGTCTTTCCATTTTCCCGGACGATGGTGCTCATGTCCTTATTCTGGGAAGAGAACGGGAACACACGGACCACATCCGCGTCATGACGAAGTTTCTGGTAATCCGTACCGGCTTTCTGCGCCGCAACGAGAAGGGAACATTCCGTCGGATTCCCGATAAAGGACCAGGTTCCGTCCTCCATGGAAACATTGGCGTTGCTGTTGATGCAGTAGTTGTTTAAAAGCGCCTCGTCATGAAGCTCCTCCGGCTCGATCAGCTTTCCGTTCGTATAGATTTTCTGAACCGTCATCTTGTTCTCGGTCAGGGTTCCTGTCTTATCGGAACAGATAATGTTGACGCAGCCGATGGTCTCACAGGCGATCATCTTCTTTACAAGGGCATTCTCTCTTGACATCTTGATGATGTTGAGCGCCAGGGAGACCGCGACGATGGTCGGAAGTCCCTCCGGAACAGCTGCCACGATCAGGACGATACTCGTGATAAACGCGTCAGAGATCGTATCCAGGTTCAGCTGACCGCGCATAAAGAACTGAGCTACCTCGATAGCAAACACGATGGCTGCCGCAGACGCGCCCAGCACCGTGATCTGCTTTCCAAGCTTATCAAGCTTCTCCTGCAGCGGAGTCGTTGTCTTTTCAATAGAAGACAGCTCCTGGGCGATCTGGCCGAACTCCGTATCGTTGCCGACGCCAGTTACCAGCATCTGTCCGTTTCCGGCAGACACGAAGCATCCGGAATACAGCATGTTGACGCGCTCCGCCACCGGTGTCTCCTCCGTACAGACGCTCTTCGCATCCTTCTCCACCGGAAGACTCTCTCCAGTCAGGGCAGATTCGTCCACCGCAAGGTCGTTGCTCTCTAAGAGGCGTCCATCCGCCACGATCTTATCGCCGGTCTCCACCATAATGATATCGCCGACTACGATCTCCTTCTGGGTGACAAGCTGCGGCTCCCCGTTCCGGATCACCTTGATCAGAGTATCCTCGTTGATCTTATTTAACGCCTCAAACGCCTTCGCGCTCTTTCCCTCGGTGATGATCGTGATGACCACCGACAGGGCGATTGCCGCGAAAATACCGACACATTCCAGGAAATTGTACTCTCCGCCTGTAAAATACCGGGTAATATTTACCACCAGGGTGATGATCGCTGCGAAGATCAGCATCAAAAGCATCGGTTCCGTCGACGCGTCCCAGATCTTCTTCGCCAGGGATTCATGGCTCTGGCTGACGAAAGAGTTGGAACCGTAGGTGCTGCGGGACTTCTCCACCTGCTCCGGCGTCAGGCCCTTTTCGCGGTCCGTTCCGGTCTTGGAAAGCAGCTCTTCCAATGTCATCCGAAATGCTTCTTTCATTTCGCTTCCTCCTTGTTGTGTGTGAAATAAATGGCAAAAAAATCGAGACCCACGTATAGCCCAAATAAGCTATACATGAGTCTCGTTATTTAAGACAAGCCAGACCTTAAGTCAGTATGTTGACTTGCCACGCAGTGCGCCACTACTCCCTCAAATATAAATTCCCTGTTATTTAATCATATACATCACAGGTTAGTCAAGGATAACTTTTTCATTTTGTCAGCGGCTCACAGTCATACGCTCAGCGCCCATTTGCCCTTGCCTGTATTTCATCTAACGGCAGCTTCTGCGGGCAGACAGTTTTACAGGAAAAGGCTTGTCCGCAGTATGAAAAGAAACGTCTGCGGTACTCTTCCTTCATCTCATTTCTGTGATCGTCCCAGGTATTCTGCTCCATCGCCCGGTATGCTTCCACCATGGCCGAAGCTCCCGCAAATTCCTTTCCTGCCAGGAAATTCGGGCAGATCTCAAGACAACAGCCGCACTGCAGGCACTGTCCTGCCCGATACTGCAGTTCACGGTCCCAGGAATAGTCGGATCCGTTTTTTTCCCTCATCCATATCTTCATATTTTTCATCGCCTCAAAGACGGAACTTCGGTCGACGGTCAGGTCTTTCACTAACGGGAACTTGCGAAACGGCTCCAGCACGATCTTTCCGCGTTTCACAGC
>CAVIYT010000224.1:0-7883 GCA_963646925.1 Paludibacteraceae bacterium | reverse complement strand
TTTTAACAAAGGCTTTCCTTCCGCCGCCGGATTCATAAAGAAACTTCCCATGGTTATCACATCCACGATTCCCATGAACGGCACCACCAGCGTGTACTTTAATTTCAGTGCCGGAAGCTTTTCGATCTGCAGCTTCTCTTCTTTTTTAATTTTCATCCCCAAAAATCCTCTCCGTTTTATTTTCCCACGAAAGTCTGTCATCCCGCCCAGGCGCTTCTCTGCCTGGCCGGAATGTGTTTCCCCTCTTACGCGTTTCTTACCTTCTCGATCACCTTATTGCACCGCTTCTCGAGGAAAGAACCAAATGTCTCCTTCTTTCCGCGGTAGAATCCAGCCTTCTCAACCGGAATTGCAAGGGATCTGTTCCAGAAGATCATGTAATACTTACTGGTCTCCTTGATCCAGGCGATTCCCTCATACTGGTATTCTGTGATAATACCCGGGCGCTCTACCGTAAAGGTGTCCTCGTAGAAATTCATGGTGCAGCGGTCACCCTTTAATCCGGAGCTCTCCAAAAGCTGCAGCGCCTGGTTTTTGTCCGCGGAGACGGAATTCGTCTTTTTACCCGAAGTCTCCCCGTTCTGTCTCTCATTCATTCGTCTCAGCACCACTGCCGCCACAAGACCGCAGAGCACAGCCTGCAGAATTCTCGTGGTCTGGTCCAGCTGGCCAAACGCCATATAGACCGCCGCGCCCACAAGAAGCGCCATCACCGTATCTTTCGGTCCAAAATCAGGAAGTTTAAATTTGATCTTCTTCCCATCATCATCCTTCGGCATCATCCGCGGCTTGGAAGCCACGACCTGGTGATAAAACATATCTTCATCATATGTAGATTTTACTGCGTATACTGGTTCCATCCCGCACCTCCTATCGTACTGTGATCTGTTCCATCGGAAGATGGCACTTTTCTGTGAGGAAACCTGCAAGTTCCGCGGAATTTCCCTGCACCGCGTCATCCTTCATGAAATACCGCACTACATTTCCGCGTTCCACAAGCACATACATGCCGGACATGTCGATGAGACGTCCCACATTTTTGTACTGAACTCGGGATTTCTCGTCCTTTCCGATGACCTCATATCCGTCCTCGTAGAACCGGTATTCCCACTGGTAGTTATCCTCCATCTTGCCCGCCTCAAACTGAAGATGGATCTGTTTTTTCGCGTCCAGCCAGCCCTTGACAATGGCGTAAGTTCCGAATACAAATCCCATGGCGCAGAGAATTCCGATCATCATAAGCGCGTCCCCAATCGTTCCGCCGACAATGACTTTTGCTGCCATGCACAGCAGAAAAAGTCCAAGAAAGATCGCCATGATCCGCTTTCCACCAGACTGGAAGCCAAGCTTCCGGACTCCCTTTTCCAGGTGGAGCAGTTTTTCCTCCGTCACATGATGCCGGATGATAAATCTCGCATCCTTTTCATTCCGTAATTCCATTTTGTCCCTCCTTGTGTCATTCTCCGTTCCGAAAACACCTGTTTTCATGATTTCGGAACGTCATTTTATCGATTTAGAATATAATGATCGCAGCTGTCAGACTCACAATGCCGAGAATGATCGACGCGGAGTTCACCGCGCTGGCCAGGTTCACATCCCCGTCAAGCATGGATGTATACGCAACCCCAAGAGCCGAAACCGGACCGAACATCAGGATCGCCAGGGTTCTGCGGATCTCCAGGGAGAACGGCAGGAACCGGTAAAACAGAACGGCTAACACCGCTGAAACCGCGAATCTCGTACCGAGGATCTTCGCCACACTACCAGTCTGCTCTCTCGTCATATGGAGTTCCAGGCCGAGACCGATCATCGTCATAGAAAGAAAGGTATTGGCATTTCCCACCGTCTCAGCCACCTGATCCACGAATACCGGAAGTCTGAGTCCCGCCATCGTCAGCGCTGTCATGATCACATAACAGTCAAACGGCACGGATTTTAAGAGCTGGATCACGATCCTGCGGATCTGGTGTTTATCTCCGTCTCCGCCTTTTCCTGCCACCGAAACAGCCACTGCATAGGAACCGCCGGTACAGACCACCGCGTTTCCCGTATCAAAAAGGCTGGTGCACGCAACGCCTGGTGCCCCAAGGAATCCCTGGACAAAGGGCATTGTAAAGCAGCCGATATTATATCCGGAGGCATTTACAAGGCCAAACGCCTTCTGGTCTCTCGTCCCCTTCGCGAAAAGCCCGTACCCGATCACCGCGTACGCTCCGCTGCACAGGAAGCCGATCAGCACGATCACCAGCATGGAGACGTCCATGGTCGCCTGACTGAAGTTGTGAATGATCGCCGCCGGGAGCGTAATCTTCGTGACGAGTTTTGAGAAGACAGGAAGATCTTTCTGGCTTAAAAGCCCGATCTTTTTCAGGCCGTATCCCATCAGGATGATCAGAAAAAAACAGCCCGCTTTTAGTAAAACTGAACTCATCTTTCATGTTCCTCTTTTTATGTATTTTATATCTCATGTTTCCATCATTTTTCGCTCTATGATCTGCGATTTTCTGAGATCTTTCACAGAAAAAACAGAAACAAAGTTTATTATATCTCAAAGTCACTGTCGAATCAATCATTCTTTTCCACACGATTTGCCCGTTCCCGCACTGGACATGTTTCCATTCTGATGTTATACTTGTTCTGTTCTCATACAGTTTTCAGGGAGGTTTTTACGATGTCCGAAGAAAAAGATGCAAAAATCCAGGAACTGGAAGCCGAAATTGCCCGTTTGAAAGATGAAAATTCAAAGCTTCAGGAGACTGTCCAGTGGATGCACGACCTGATCTGGAAAATGGTCCGCGAACGTGAGGGCCAGAAAGGAGATCCCTCCGATGGTACATACGCTTGTTCCGATGTCCGTAAAGATTAAGATCAAAAATTTCGAGACGCCAGCAAGACTGATCAACCATATGGAATTGTCCTGCGCCGTCGGTATGGCATGCTGGGAGGCCTCTCTCCCCTGTCCGGAGGGACACGCCGGGATGGATCTCAAAGAGTTTGTAAAGTCAGTCCCGGATACTATTTTTTCGAGTCCGGCTGTCGATGAGAAGCTGAAAACGCTGATCCGCGATTATATCTACAAAAAGGGCGAGGTTCTGGATGACGATTCTCTGATCACCCTGAAGCTCGGATATGAAAACACTTAAGTGATCGTGAGGACCCGAATCGTCACGCACTACGATCCGAATCCGGATCACAGGAAAGGAGTTTGCAACTATGAATTTTACACCAACAGATTTTCCAACTTCAGGAGTTTCTGAAAAAGAATTTATCGACAGAATGATCGCTCTGGCAAAGGCCAGCGAAGATGAGATGGAGCATTTAAAATGCGTATTCTACACATGGACTGTCTTTTTCGAGGCTGATGAGGAGACTACCAGCGGAATCGCTGAATTCCTCGCGAATGCGGCAGATATTGCGGAGAAAGACGCGTTCATTAAGAATCTGACCTGCATTTTATAAAAATAAGTACGTCCGCGCGGTACAGGAAGACTGATATTTTCCTCCGCCGCGCTCATATAAAAAGATACCGGTATGGCTGCGAAACTAACAGCTCATACCGGTATCTTTTTTCGGTTATTCCTCTGTGCTGTCCTCTTCCGGGCAAAGGTACTCGATCAGAGCGTCCTGCTCTTTTCCGGAAAGGCGGAAGAAACCTTCACCTACGCAGAGGTATCCGTCCTCAACATAAACTTCGCTGGAGTCAAAGTACTCGCCCTTAGCGAATTTGCGGTTTAATTCCGCGTTGATCTCGCCGTAGTTCTCTACCTCAAGGATCTTGTTTTTCTTCTGCTCGATCTTCATTAAGTGATAATATGCTTTCTTTAAATAGTCGCCCCGTTTTTTCATGAGAGTTCTCCTTTACTTTCGTTTCTTATTTCCCCCGGACGGGTTTCAGTCCTGGGAATCGGTCTGTACTTAGAGTGTAAGGCATCCATAGTTTTTTGTCAAACAAAATAGCAGAAACCATATTTTCTTTAAATATACAACACGAAATGCAACACAAAAACTAAAAAGCCGCGTAAATACGCGGCTTTTGTCGTGGACCTGAGGGGAATCGAACCCCTGTCCGAAAACCTATCCCCTGTTCTTCTACTATCATAGTCTGTTATTTAGAATTCCCGCCCGCGCCCGGAAACAGACATCCTGACTCGTTTGGTAGCTTCATAATACGCCCGCGTGCGCAAAGCTTTGCACGTGTCGTTTCCTGCTTTAAATGATGCCGGTGACTTAAAATGCAGGTCTTCTAAGGCCGACAGCTGCCTATATTAGGCTGCGTATGCTAATTCATCGTTAGCGTTTATATTTAGGTTTGCCATTTAACGCATTGCATGCGGATAGCTTCACCAGCTTCAAAGCCCCCGTCGAAACCAGTACAAGCCCTTACTGGCACTCTCTTCGGAGTTTTTCGCATCATCCGGTCTGTGTATGTTTCACAGACACCCAACGATACGTTCGCTTTCGGCAGTACCAGAAATCCAGGCGACCCCGAACTTTTACGATACTGCTTCCGCGTAACACAAATCTTACCATTCCTCGTCCAAATTGTCAAGGGTGTCCGGTATCAATCGATCTGAATCAGAGTTCTCATGGTCAACACCGGCAGGTATTTTCTGAACTGAAATTACCATTTAGTACAGGTTTTTCACCTTAAATTCCTTCTCCAGCTCACGTCTCTGGTCTTTCTTCGCGATATCAGTGCGCTTGTCGTAGAGTTTCTTACCTCTTGCGAGACCGATCTCCACTTTTACGAGACTTCCCTTAAAATATACCTGGAGCGGCACTAAGGTATAACCTTTTTCCTGGATCTTTCCCTTTAATTTGTTGATCTCATAGCGGTGCATCAGGAGTTTTCTCTCGCGGAGCGGGTCTTTGTTGAAGATATTTCCCTTCTCGTACGGGCTGATGTGCATGCCGTAGATCATGACCTCGTCGTTTGTGATCCGCACGAAGGACTCCTTGATGCTGCATTTTCCCATGCGCATGGATTTTACTTCCGTTCCCGCAAGGGCGATGCCGCACTCGAACTTATCGTCGATAAAGAAGTCGAAATACGCCTTTTTATTGTTCGCAATCAGCTTAAAGCCGCTGCTCTTTGCCATAATCCTATCCTCCTAGTTAAAATTTCTGACCGGCAGAAAATCGATGGTCTTCAGATACCAGTCCACAGAGATCACCTGGATCTTCACAGTCTGCCCCAGCTTATATTTCTTCCTCGTCCGCTCACCCACAAGCTCATAATGTTCCTCATCGAACACATAATAATCGCCATCCAGGTTCGCAAGGCGCACCATGCCCTCCACGGTGTTCGGAAGCTCCACATAGAAGCCGTAGTTGCTGATTCCGGAGATCACGCCGGTGAACTCCTCGCCGATATGGTGTTCCATGAACTGGACTTTCTTCGCCTTATCGGTCTCCCGCTCCGCCTCGTCCGCAAGGCGCTCCCTGGAGGACGTCCAGATCGCAACCTCCGGCAGGATCTTCTCGTAGTGGGCCACGCGCTTTTTCGTCAGCTCGCCGTGAAGATTTTCCTTGATGATCCGATGGATCTGAAGATCCGGGTATCTTCGGATCGGGGAGGTAAAGTGGGTATAATAATTTGCCGCAAGACCAAAATGTCCCATGCAGTCCGTCGTGTACTTCGCCTGTTTCATGGAGCGGAGCGCCAGTCTTGCGAGAAGCGCTTCCTCCGGGGATCCAGCTGCCTTTGCGAGAAGTTTCTGCATCTCCTTCGGGTGAAGTTCCCCGTTCTGGAGACGGATCGAGTAGCCGAAATTGTTGATCAGGATTCCGAAGCGCTTGATCTTCTCTCCGTCCGGCTTCTCATGGCTGCGGTACAGGAACGGCGCCTGCTGCCAGTAGTAATCTTCCGCCACCGTCTCGTTGGCCGCCAGCATGCAGTCCTCGATCAGCATCGTCGCCGCGTTCCGCTCGTACGGCTTGATCTCCACCGGGCGTCCCTTCGCGTCCAGAATGATCTTGCACTCCGGGAAATCGAAGTCCACAGCCCCTCTCGCCATGCGCTTTTTTCTTAAGATACGGGCAGTCTCATCGAGAAGCAGGAACATCGGGACGAAATCCGCGTACTCTTCCAGGCACTTCCTTGCGAATTCCGCCTTCTCTTTTGTCTCAGCATTCTGTTCTGCCGCGTTTTCCTCTCCGCCGTTCTTCGCCTCCAGGATCGCGTTCACCGCCGTATACGTCATTCTCCGGTCAATCTTCACCACGGACTCGCAGATCTTATGTCCCACGATGATTCCCTTCTCATCGATATCCATGAGACAGCTCAACGCCAGTCTGTCGCATCCCGCGTTCAGGGAGCAGATTCCATTGGAAAGGCGGTGCGGCAGCATCGGGATCACGCGGTCCACGAGATAAACGCTGGTTCCCCGCTTATAGGCCTCCTCATCGAGGGGGGTCTTCTCCTTCACATAGTGGCTCACATCCGCGATATGGACGCCGAGATGGTAGATCGTCTCCCCGTTGATCGTCTCCTTTGACACGCTGACCGCGTCGTCAAGGTCCTTCGCGTCCTCGCCGTCGATGGTCACCATCGGCACATTCCGGAGGTCCACTCTTCCGTTCTTTTCGATCTCCTCCGCCACATATTCCGGCGAAAGTGCCTCCGGCACATGGGAGACTTCCTCCATCACCTCTTCCGGGAACTCCTCCGGCAGACCGTAGGCGCGGACGATGGATAAAATATCCACTCCCGGATCGTTGATATGGCCCAGGATCTCCTTCACATGGCCTTCCGGATTTTTATTTTTTGTAGCGTAGGTATCCAGCTTCACCACAACTTTATGTCCGGAGACAGCTCCGTTTTCCTTTCCCTGGGGGATAAAAATATCCATGGTGATCCTTGGGTTGTCCGGGATCACAAAGCCGAAATTCTTATTCTTCTCGAAGGTTCCGATCAGGGTCTCATTGGCATGCTTCAATACCTTTAAGACTCTCGCCTCCGTCCGGCCGCCTCTTCCGTTCTCGTTGATGATGACCTGGACCGTATCCCCGTCCATGGCATCCCCGGTGTCATCCGGCGGGATAAAAAGATCGTCCTCCCTGCCCTCGATGGTCACAAAACCGAAGCCGCGGTGATGGGCAGAAAATGTTCCGGTCTGGGCGAACACCTCGGATCTCGCGTACTTTCCCTTCTTCGAGATCCCCACCTTGCCGGAAGCGACCAATTCATTTAAAACTTCTTCCAGTTCGCCGCGCTGCTGTTTCTGGACTCCCAGAAGCATCGCAAGCTCTTTTAATTTCATCGGAACATATGTCGGGTCCTTCATGAGGTCCAGCAGCATATTTTTCCGCTCTTCCATTAATTTTTCTTCCATTCTTCTCCTTATATACAAAAAACACTCCTGCACGGAGATTATCGCTGCAAGAGTGTTCGTCATCTTAGAATTAAAATACCTTTAAATTTAATACCAGGGCAAGTACAAAAATCAGGACTGCTGCAATTTTTGTAAACTTTTCAAGGTTGCCTTCCATAGAACGGCCTTTATTTTTTCCCCAGTAGCTCTCAGCTACGCCGCTGATCGCACCAAGTCCGGAAGTCTTTCCTTCCTGCATTAATACGATCGCTGTCATTGCGATACATAAGATAACGAATACAATCGTCAGAATAATTCTAATCACCGACTACACCTCCTGTCCACAGATAAAGCCATCATAGCATAAAAAGTTCGGGCTGTCAATGCTGGAAACTGGCCGGACACAGCCAGCCTGCCAGATTCCCGCCCTTCGCCGGCCGGACTGCTTTCCTCGAACGGACAACCGCAAAAACGGCCATCCCGACAGGATTTCCCTGTAAGGATGACCGTTTTATCATAATTATATCCATTCCTTTCGCTTCGCTCAGGCACAAAACGTTATGAAAATGG
>CAVIYT010000223.1:0-7981 GCA_963646925.1 Paludibacteraceae bacterium | reverse complement strand
CATTTTCATAACGTTTTGTGCCTGAGCGAAGCGAAAGGAATGGATATAATTATGAACAAACTGAAAAGGTATGGAATCATTCTTCTCTCATGCTTGACACTGTCAACCGCGACAACTACTGTTTTTACCGCTAATACGATAACCGCCGAAGCGCATTCGGGGCGTACAGACGCTAATGGTGGCCATCGAGATAACAAGAATAAGAGCGGGCTTGGAAGTTACCATTATCACTGCGACGGGCATCCTGCACATTTGCATACAAATGGTGTCTGCCCGTATGCCGCGGGTTCCCAAACAGATAACAGCGCAGTGGAAAACAACAGCACTG
This sequence comes from Paludibacteraceae bacterium, assembly GCA_963646925.1. Taxonomy (GTDB): domain Bacteria; phylum Bacillota; class Clostridia; order Lachnospirales; family Lachnospiraceae; genus Pilosibacter. Next base: position 7,653 of record CAVIYT010000223.1, on the reverse strand, counting down.
CCGCAGCAGAAACTCCTTCGATTACCTATGATCTGATGAACTCTTACTCCAGAGTCTTTGATCCAGATTATTACTACAATACATATCTGGATCTTCAGAATGCAATCGGAACAGATAAGCTGGCGCTGTTCACACATTTCTATAATTCTGGAATGGCAGAAGGAAGAAAGGGCTGCGCGGAGTTTGATGTGAATGTATACAAAGAAAATAATGCGGATCTTCAGACGGCGTTTGGAAGTGACTTGAAGAAGTATTATGATCATTATATGAATACAGGATGGGCGGAAGGCCGGATACACTGAAAAAAGTGAGCCACCTGGAGTTCGTTCACAGTAAAATTCGGACCTCTATAAGTTCCTTGAACGGCGTGCAGATACATAAAACATGTGCGTTGGCATCAGGATTTAAGTCATGCTGAATGTTGAAAGCCATTGGCTATTTCGCTATTCAACATTCAGCGTGGTCATTTTATAAAATATTATTTTTTAGAATTGTCGGGGGATTCCAGCTTTTTAAGGAGAGCTAAAATCTGCTCATTTGTTTTATAGACTTTCAGCGCCCAGTCAGGATCAATAGACTGCTCTTCAAGTCTTGTGAATAACATAGGAGCATCGAAAGATCTTTTTAGAGAAAGACAGCATTTTTTCATGTTGGCAATATAGCTGTTCATTGGAATATCCTCGCTTTTATTAGGAAATGGGGCGGCATTTGAAGGCGAAACGGTTTGCTGCATTGCTATTTTCCTGTAGCCCTTTTTTTGTCACCCATGATGATTCCGGATCTTTTTAGGTTCCTAACAAGATAGTGCAGCTGTTTTTCCGTATAAGGGGTCTCTGAAAAATAGCTATTAGCGCTATCTAAGATATCCTGGAAGGTGTGTAACTGATAGTCGCTCATGAGCTGAATGACATAGGGACGTAAGGGACTAGTGCGCATTAGAATCACCTCCTATCAAGTCTTCATAGGTACAATGAAATAAGTTGAGCAATTGGGAAATTTCATTGCTTCGTAGAGGAATTTCACCGCGTTCACGGCGCCCTATTTGGGTAGAAGTCATATTTAAATAAGCAGCTAGATCCTCCTGAGTAAGGCCATGCTGCTGGCGCAAAATTTTAATGCGGTTGTTACACATTGATATCACCATTTCTCTTTCGTACTGAGTTGATAATAACACACAGAGTGTTGGTTGCCAAGGCAACCTGCGAAAAACGCACATTTAAATAAGGTGGCTTGTATATAGTCACTTACAAAATGAGATAAACTATAAATTAGGCATGGGTGGCCAATTGAAGAGCACATGTCTGGACTGATGAAAGAGTGGTTATCATGCGGAAATCAGGTAGGAACTGTCTTTGACGATCGTCAGAGAGAATAAGGACAGTGTATGACAGCAACGGAAAAAAATTTTTCAACTTTTTTCCATTTTCCTGTCACAAATCCAATTTTATTACGTTTATATTAGTAGAACATGTTGATCAGACTGGGATTTTGTGGAGAAACGCGGTCGGATGCCGGGGAATGAGCGGAAAACGGCGGATGGAGGCGGAGATCCGGCGGGATTCGGGGAATGGTGACATGGTTCTATGACATGAGCATGCGGGCGCTGTTCTGGCTCTCATCCCCCTGAGAGTCAGGATACAGGTTTATTTGAACCGATAGGCGGATGCGGTCCTGCGAATATGACGAATAGAGGAGAAATGAATATGATCGTGTCAAAGAATTACAAAATTAAAGAGCAGAATGGAATGTATTATATTGTTCCGTCAAGCGTTCCGGGATGTCCGCAGTGCGGTGGAGTGATGAGGATCCGCGACAGCAAGAGGCGAAAGGTGATTCTTGCTGATGGAACGGTGGAGACATTTGTTTTGCGGCGGCACAAGTGTACGGTGTGCGGGCGCGTCCATCTGGAGCTCCCGGACATTATGGTTCCTCGTAAGCATTACGCCAGATCGGTGATCGTTGATACGATAAATGGAGAGAGATATTGCTCCGCGGAGCAGTCGACGATCTATCGCTGGAATCGGGAGAAGATGCAGCTCGAACGTCTTCTGGTTCAGGTGGAAGATAAGAGTCCGGAAGAGAAGCGGACTGACGATGATAATAGCTGCAGGTGCGCAGGGAATTAAATAGGGAAAACAGGGAAAATGAAAAAGCGGCAGGCGGAATGCCTGCAATTGTGTGATCAGTGAGTGAGTATGATTGCCGGTCGGTCAGAAATGACTGACCGGCGTTTTAGATTACCATGCGTCTGAAAGAAAATATCGGTGGAAGATTTAGCGCCGTTTTGAGAGAATAATGATTGGAACAGAGCGCGGAAGCCAGGTATAATCCGGAAAAATGGCTATGTGTGCATCTTATATCTGACCGTGACCGAACGTGGAACATATATAGCCCAAACATGGACAATATACAAATAGTGTCAATGTATGATATATAGAAGACATCAGAGGAACTGTCTGGCAGATCCGCGGATATTTTACGGCAGAAAAGTGTGTGGAACTGATACGCACGGAGGATAAAATGGTAAGTTACAATCGTTTGTGGGAGACCATGGAGAAGAGAAAAATCAGTCAGTACCGGCTGATCAAGGAGTTTGGCTTAAGTTCCGGTCAGATGAGCCGCCTGAAGAAGAATACATATGTCTCGACGCATACGCTGGAGACGCTCTGCAGGATCCTGGATTGCCGGATCGAGGATGTGATGGAGGTCTCTTTCGAGGACGAGAAGAAGGAAAATAAGGCGAATTGACACTGATCTTTACCGGAAAGATTTCCGATAAAGACCAGATACTTTTAAGATTCTTTTTCCATGCGGTCAAATGAGACGCGGACGATGTCCGAGACACCGCAGTTTAAGATCCGGCACAGGGATTCCAGCGTATGTGTGGATACGTGTTCATTTTTGCGGATCCGATGCAGCTGTCCGGAGCTGAAATGATAGCTGCGGACCAGGCGGTACTGGCTGATGCCTTTTGATCTTAAGGTGTTCCAGAGCGGACTGTAATCGATCATGAGAAACGCCTCCTTTCCTTATATAATGCGGCGGAAGTTCCGCCATAGTAGAGAATAAAAGATATTGAGGGGATTTTGTGGAAATATAGGGAAAAACGGGCCGAATATCGCGGATGGAGATAGGAAATACGAATGAGAAAACAGAAAATGTATCGCTGATAAGCGGACAGGGAAACCGAAGAAAAGAATTTACAAGGTTTCAGACTGACCGGGAAGCTGTGGACTGGATGAGTCGAACTTGAAAAGTTCAGGAAACAATGGCGAACAAAGAAACAAAGGAGGAAACGGTATGGTTAAGTATACAAGATTATGGGAGACAATGCAGAGAAAAGGCATCAGCCAGTATCGTCTGATCAAGACATATGGAATCAGCAACGGTCAGCTGAACAGGCTGCGCAAGAATTTATATATTTCGACTCATACCGTGGAGACTTTATGCAGAATTCTGGACTGCCGCGTGGAGGACGTGATGGAGATAGTGTTTGATGAGAGTGACGAGCTTTTATGGTCTCCGGGGCTGGAAGAGGAGCGGCAGAAGCAGGAAGAATTGGAGAAGAAGAAAAAGAAACAGGGACAGTGAAGTTGCTGCCTGGTGAAAATATAGGGCATAATAGATTGCGGAAATGAGTATTGTTTGAGACAGTGAGAACAGGAATATGCTGTGAAAACAGGAAAAAATGAGGCACCGCAGTATCTGAAATAAGTTGCCAATATTCTCTTTAACAGGTATACTGAATAAGAATGCATGATTTCGTTATAAAACATCCGCGAAAATTCTGTTGAGAGCAACGTTTTTCGGATGAGGTCTGCACATTTGCTGCGCTGACCGTGATAGAACGCAGGCGTGCAGGAAATAATAGAGAATATCGGAGGAACTTAAAGATGACAGGACGCAATGTTGGAAAGACATGCCGCACACATTACAGAGGTACTTTTAACGACGGTACACAGTTTGACTCTTCCTACGACCGCGGCGAGCCGTTAGAGTTCGTATGCGGCGCTGGTCAGATGATCAAGGGATTTGACGCGGCAGTTGCTGATATGGAAGTAGGCGAGATCAAGGAGATCCACCTGATGCCGGAGGAAGCTTACGGAATGCCGAATCCGAATATGATCCTCACACTGGAGATCGCAAATCTCCCGGGTTCTGAGGACCTGGAAGTTGGACAGCAGGTATACCTCACAAACCAGAGCGGACAGCCGTTCCTGGTTAAGGTTACCGCGAAGGACGAGAAGATGATCACTCTTGATGCGAACCATGAGATGGCGGGGAAAGAGCTGAACTTCAAGATCGAACTGGTTGAGGTAAAATAAGAAAATAGCCGATAAGCCTGCATATTTGCGGCGCAAACGGTAAGGAAAATGAAAGGGCACCTGCGTGAGGAGTGAAAGAACTCCGGCGCAGGTGCCTTTTTAACGGTCAGAATATCATATCAGGAATAATCCCGACATTTTTCCACATACTACCCATAAGTCACACGATATGGAAGCAGTGGTATGCAGGAGGAATAGACGTTATGAAAGCTACGGGAATTGTAAGAAGAATTGATGACCTCGGACGTGTAGTGGTTCCGAAGGAGATCAGGCGCACACTTCGTTTGAGAGAAGGTACACCGTTAGAGATCTTCACGGACCGCGAGGGGGAGATCATTCTGAAGAAGTACTCGCCGATGATGGAGCTGAACGCGTTTGCGGGGCAGTATGCGGACGCGATGGCGCAGTCGACAGGGCTTATGGTGTGTATTACGGACCGGGACCAGGTGGTCGCGGCGGCCGGCGGGGCGAAAAAGGACTTTTTCCAGAAGCCCATCAGCCGGGCGTTGGAGCATGTGATACAGGAGCGGACAACGGTGCAGGCCGGAAAGGACGACCGGGCGTTCACGCCGGTGACGGACGATGACGGCGAGGGAATTACCGCCCAGGTTATCACGCCGATCATCTGCGAGGGCGATGCCATCGGAGCGGTCATTGTGATGAGCCGGGAGCCTCGGGCGAAGTTTGCGGATGCGGAAGTGCGGCTGGCGGCGACGGCAGCGGGATTTCTGGGGCGGCAGATGGAGAGCTGAGAATGAGAGCTGGGCAAGGAAAAACAACAAGAGAAATGTTGAAAGAATAGCCCCGGTAAGATAATGAAACAAAAAATCCACATTATGGTATTTAAAAGAGAAAATCTCATTAGATATCATAATGTGGAATTTGTTTTTGCTATATAAAGATTATTATGTAAATTCGTATTTACATAAAGTTAGTAAGCAGAGAATCTAAATGATGTTTGGGTATAGACTGTATGAATTTCATAAGTCTTCTGTGTGCATAGCTATTAGAACTATGCATGTGCGGTCAGGACGCCTCTACTTTCCAGCTCTTTTCTTCGAATTTCCATAAATATACACCATGATCGAAGCAATCGCAACCAGCGCGCCACCGAGGATCGAGGTGGATTTTACCGGCTCGCCGAGGATCACTGCGCCGAGAACGATGCTGAACAGGATTCCGGAGTAGTTGTAGATGCTGATCTCGGATGCCGGGGCGAAGCGGTAAGCGTAGGTGATGAAGACCTGGCCCAGGGAGCCGAAAAGGCTGATCAGCATGAGCAGCATAAACTGGCGTGGGTCCGGCATAACGAAGTTGCCGATGACGAAGGGCAGAGAGCCGAAGACGCTGAAGGTGGAAAAATGCATGATGACGGTGATTCCGTCGACTTTTCCTTTAAAATAGCCTAAAAACGTGTACGCAATTCCGGATGTGATGGCGGAAAGCAGGGCGACCACAAGTGGGAACGGGTCGGACTGGAAGCTCGGGCGGAATACGATGAACGCGCCGAGAACCGACAGCGCCAGAGCCGGGATCTGGATCGGGGAAAGCTTTTCCTTCATGAAAACAGCCGCCAGCAGTGTGACGAAGATCGGGGAGAGCTTATTTAATACGGTGACATCTCCCTGTGCCGCATGGCTGGACGCGTAGAACAGCGTGATCAGACCTAAGAATCCGAAGAAGGAACGGCCGAACAGGTACGGCTGATATTTTTTGGGGCCGTAGTAGGAACCTTTCTTGTTTCGGATAATGAAAAAGGAAACGATTAAGATGAAGAGATTGCGGACGCAGATCTGCTCCATCGTTGGAATTTCGCGGCTCATGCGGACAACGACCTGCATGGAGGCGAAAGAAAGCGCGGACAGGATCATAAAGAGGATGCCCTTTTGTTTTTGTGTGATATTCATGATGTCCTCCTGTGAAATTGCGGCTGATGGAATTCTCAGCCAGCATGTTGGCATGCCGAAAGGCATGACAATTTAAAGTATAATTTTTTTTCATGGAATCGTCAATTGGTGTGGTGTAAAGATATAGGGCAGGTCAAAAGATTTCAAGAGACTACGTCGGGGATGATGGGTGCAGGTTAAATCGGTAGAAGCGGTTGGTGATAGGCTGTATATGAGAAAAGACAGAATGCATGTTGCCAGGAAAATGAAACCCGGTTACAATGATAGTAGGAAATTGCACCTGCAGCTGCCGGTGAGAATATAGGCGAAATCGGCGGGAGGCTGTTGGAGGATCACTAGAGGGTCGAAACGGCAGGCCAGTGCATGAAAACGGATAAAGCGAGGAAATACTATGTACACATTCGAGGATCTAAAGGGGATCATGAAGACGCTGCGCGCAGAGAACGGCTGCCCATGGGACCGGGCGCAGGATCATGATACTTTAAAAAAGCATCTTGTGGAGGAATGCGCGGAAGTGCTTGAGGCTATCGATAATCATGACACGGAAAATCTCTGCGAGGAGCTGGGGGATGTTCTTTTCCAGGTCATGTTCCACAGCGAGATCGAGGCAGAGCAGGGAAATTTTACCGTGGATGATGTGGTGAATGGCATCTGCGAGAAGATGATCCGCCGCCATCCGAGGATCTTTGGGGGCGAGATTCCGGAGGTGGAGAACGAGAAAGACCTCTGGGAAGCGATCAAGAAACAGGAGCGGGAAGAAAAGAGAAAAAAGGCTGCCGCACACTGACGAAAAGTGCGCAAAAACACGGCAAAAACGGGCAAAAATCCTTGACAAAGAATGCAGAAACATATATAAATGTAAGAGTGCAATGCAAAGGTCCTTCGGGCAGGCTTTGTCCGCAGGTTTTGAAATGAATTTTAGGAGGAAATAAAACAAATGAACAAGACAGAATTAATCGCAGCAGTTGCTGAGCAGGCAGAACTTTCCAAGAAAGACGCTGAGAAGGCACTGAAGGCTTTCACAGATGTTATTGCAGCAGAGTTAGTTAAAGGTGAGAAAGTACAGTTAGTTGGTTTCGGTACATTCGAGGTATCCGAGAGAGAAGCCAGAGAGGGAAGAAACCCGCTTACAGGCGAGAAGATCACAATCGCAGCTTCCAAGAACCCGAAATTCAAAGCTGGTAAGGCTTTAAAGGATATGGTAAACGCTTAATTCTGTTTAGAATGATAAAGTGACTGCGAAAGCAGCCATGTTGGATCCCCTCCGTGATATGCGTATTGCGGAGGGGGTAATTGTTTACAGGGCGTTCGCCTATGCAGGCGGGCAGCAGGAGTTTCGGCGGCGACAGGGCAGCTAAAAAAGGAGCAGTTATGCGGTTAGATAAATATCTGAAAGTATCCCGTATCATCAAGCGCAGAAC
>CAVIYT010000222.1:0-8141 GCA_963646925.1 Paludibacteraceae bacterium | reverse complement strand
ATCTGTATCGGCCTGACAAACACCATCGGGATCCAGATCCTCGTCCCCACGAACCGGGAAAAGCTCGTTGTGTACTCGACCTGCGCCGGGGCCGTGACCGATCTGATCCTGAACGCGGTCCTGATCCCTGTTCTCGGCGCGTCCGGTGCCGCACTCGGAACCCTGGCTGCTGAGATCGTTGTCCTGCTTGTCCAGCTATGGTTTATCCGCGGCGAGATCCGTTCTTTCTGTACTTTGATGCAGTTAAAGAAGATCCTGCTCGCCCTGGTCCCTGCTGCGATGATCCTGCTGTTCCTGCACACCGCAGTGCATCTTCACACGTTTTTCATGCTCTGCATGACAGCAGCCGTATTCTTCCCTGTTTATCTGGCAGTGCTGTTTCTGCTTCGGTATAAAATAAAACTTCGCAGGTGATACATCCTGCCGCCCCATTTAGGGGCATCGCAGTGATATCACTCGCGAAGTTTTTAATTTCTCTATTTTTCTTTCAGAGCCGGATCCTCAAATCCGCCCTCCTCAAATCCTTCCGTCGATTCCTTCATAAAAAGGACCTTCGGTGTCATCAGGATCAGTTTCAGATCCATCCAGATCGAATAGTTCCGGATATAGGTGAGATCCAATTTCAGCTTATCATAGCTTGTCGTACAATATTTTCCGTAGATCTGCGCATATCCCGTAAGTCCTGCTTTTACCTTCAGGCGGTATTCGAACTCCGGAATATTCTTTGTGATGATCGAGGCAAGCTCTGGGCGCTCCGGCCGCGGGCCTACGAGGCTCATGTCACCCTTTAAGATGTTTAAAAGCTGTGGGAGCTCATCGAGTCGCGTCGCACGGAGAAAATGTCCGACCGGAAGAATTCTCGGATCTTTGTCCCCGGCCTTTACCGGGCCGCTCTTCTTCTCCGCGTCGACTACCATTGTGCGGAACTTATAGATCGGGAATTCCTTGCCGTTTAACGTGAGACGCGTCTGTGTATAGAATACCGGACCGCGGTCTGTACATTTGATCAGAAGCGCGATGATCAGGAAAAACGGGCTTGTGAGAAGCAGCATGAGTCCTGAGATCACGATATCTTCCATCCGCTTCAACACCTGCTGATCCCACGGGAGACCTTCGATATTCCGTGATAAGTACAGCGGGGAATCGAAAATATTGAGTTCCACCGATGTTCTGAGCAGGATATCACTGATCTTCGGCACCGTGTAGCTCCGGATATTTCCGGCATAGCAGCGCTTCATCAGCTCATTTCTCTTCTCCGACGGGATATCCCCGATGATCACGCCGTCGTACTCCCCGGCCTGTCCGATGATCGTCTCGATTCCCTCGTCGATGGAGATCGTCTTCGCGATCTCGTACTTATCCTCTCGGGAGTCGATCCTTCCCATCAAGTGGAACATCGACTTATCGCCATACACCAAAAGCAGCTGTTTTCTCGGAAACAGGAACGCGTAAACCTTCTTAAATCCCAGCGCCCATACCATGACCACAAGGAAGTCAACCACCGTCAAAACGATCAGCGCCGTCGGGTTATGCATCTTCTTATCAAACAGAACGACCTGCACGTAGGAAAACGCGTTGACGCCTATCAGCGAGATCATATGGGAATATACCAGGTTCCAGTATTTATAAATACCGATCTTCAATCCGCCATACGTCCGATGAAGCAGCAGCAGCAAAACCAGATATTCGCCGATGATCAGCCAGTTACCTCTCCGCCAGAATGCGATGGTCATATTTTTGTTGTAGTAATTCATCCAGACATAATAGTACAGGATTAATTCCAGCAGCACAATTACTACCGAGCCGAGAAATTTTACGACTCGTTTATATTGTTCAAACTGTCTGCCATTTTTCTTGTTCTGCATGTAACTTTGTCCTTCCTATTTCCGCGCGTATCTTACTGCCATGGAAACGAGTCCGTATGTAAGATATCCTGTACTTCGCAGTACCTGTACCGCTGGATTTTTCATTTGAAAATAGATCTCCGGGAATTTTTCCCTGATCTCTTTTTCCATCGCAATCATCTCATTTTTGTGACTTTGTGGAAAACTGAGATAGATCTTATACTGGCTGACCGCCAGACGCGCCGCCATGTCGCGGATCATTTCTGCCGCTGTGCATGTTTTATGTTTTCCGTAGAAATCCATGATCCGTTTCAGTACCCGCTCATGCTGGCTGCAGCGCTTCATCATATTTTCAATACTCATACTCTGCGTACTCATACCGATCCGGTACTGATACACAAAATCCGGTATCGCAGAGACCGTCTTAATATACGGAAGTGGGAAAATTACATACTCCGCGTCAACATAAAAGCATTTTTCATCCAGTCTTTCCGGCTGATTTCTCAGCAAAGATGTCTTATATGTGATCGCATGCATTTTCGCAAAGACGTGGTCTTTTTCTTCGTTGAATGGAATGTCCTTTCCGTACTTGATTCCTGGGCATATCTCACTGACTTCTTCTTTTCTGCTTTTTGTTTTATCATCGACCCAGTGATAATTGGAGAGAACCATATCCGCATCCGTTTTCTGCAGATGTTCGAGGAAATTTTCAAATGCTTTCTGATCGACCCAGTCATCTCCATCGACCACTTTGAAGTACTTTCCCGCCGCTTCCTCGATTCCGCGGTTCACAGTTGAGCCATGGCCACCGTTCTTCTTATCGATAATGCGGTAGATCTCCGGATATTTTTCTACAAATTTCTCCGCGATCTCTCTGGAGTTATCCGGAGTCTCATCATTGATAACCAGCACCTCCAGAACTTCTTCCGCACCCGGAACCAGAAAAGATTTCAGGCATTCTTCTATATAATTTGCCACATTATACATGGGTACTGTTATCGTTAAAAGTTTCATATCTAATCCTCTTACTTATGTTTCCTCAACTTTTTATCATACAGATATTTTCGCACGCCATTTGGCATCAGGCTCACAAGCACACGAGCCGCTGTCATCGGCAGAAATTCCCCAAATGTAATTACCTGGTACCGATACATCTTCATTCGGAACTCAACAATATATTTTGCATACTGAATTCCGCCCCGGCGCTGATGCATCCCATTCACGCGCATATATAGCAGCGTGTCTGAAAGATTCACAAGCACCGCATGATCCCGGTACATCCGCACCCACAGATCATAATCCTCAAAATACGGACACGGCTGATATCCGCCGGAGAGCTCCACGCTTGACTTTCTGAACATCACGCATGGATGATTGATCGGATTTCTCTGTTTAATATATTTGGAGATCTCCTCTAGTGTCTGCGGAACTGTTTTATAGGAGACCGCTGCCTCTTCTGCCGCCAGTACATCCACCGCGTCTCCCTGGAATTCCGCAATTGTTCCGCTCAAGACATCCACGTCCAGGTGTTTTTCCAGGTATTTCAGTTGCTTTTCACACCGATCAGGCACTGCAAGGTCATCAGTATCCATCCTCGCGATCCACTCGCAGGAACAATAACGCATACCTTCATTCAAGGCTTTCCCAAGTCCCTGATTCTCCTCAAGACGAATGACCCGAAATACTGTTTCAGACTTGTCCGGTTCTCCCAGTATATCTTCCGAAAAGCACTTTTCATATTCCAGTATTACCGCATTCAATGCCGACGTTAATGGTCCATCGCAAACCAATACAACTTCTGTCGGCGGGATGGTCTGATGAAAAACGCTGTTCAACGAAGCCCTGAAGTATTCCGGATTCTCCTTATTATATATGGACATTAAGACGGAATACCGCATATCCATACTCATTATCTCTTTTCATATGTTTCCGGTGTATAATGAATCACTCTCGTACCGCTGTTCTCAAACTCGAACGGAACATATAAGAGCTCTTCCATCGCCTTGTGAACCGCTTCCTGCTTATCCGGTTCTACATAAAAGAGCAGGAAACCGCCGCCGCCGGCACCAAGAAGCTTTCCGCCCAGGGCGCCCGCAGCAATTCCCTTTGCGTAAAGACCATCAATGGAATCTGTGGAGATCCGGTTGGAAATTCCACGTTTCAGTTTCCATGTATAGTCGAGAAGGCGTCCGAACTCATTGAGGTCTGTCTTGGAGGTGAGAACTTTCTCCGCGTCATCCACCAGGGACAGCATCTCAAGAAGCTGTTTCTGCTTGTCAACAAGCGCTTTTTCCGTTGTCTGCTGAATATCAGAGGAGAATCTGGAAAATCCCGTGAAGAACAGCATCAGGTTCTGGTTTAACTGCGCCTTTCTCTCCGGGGAAATGATAACCGGATTTACCTCGTATCCGTCCGCATTGAAATTAATACGGTTTAATCCGCCGAACGCCGCCGCGATCTGATCCTGAACGCCGCCGCTCTCATTGCAGAGAACGCGCTCCAGATAGATCGCATCATCCGCAAGTTTTCTCTTATCCGCGTATTTTCCCTTTAACGCATAGAACGCGTTTAACATTCCAACTGCGAAGGAACTGCTCGTTCCAAGTCCGGATCTCGCCGGAAGGTCTGCCTCGTAGGTGAGGCGGATCTCCTGCATATCCAGATACTTCATCGCCTCGCGGATCGCCGGATGGTTGATATCGTTCACATCCGTCACACGCTCAATCCTAGAGTAGGAAAGCTCTGTAGAATAATCGAAGAAGCGCGGTAAATGACGCACATTTACATAGCAGTATTTATCAAATGTTGTTGAAATTACGGCTCCGCCGTGTTCCTTATAAAAGTCCGGGAAGTCTGTTCCGCCTCCGAAGAAGGACATTCTAAAGGGGGTCTGTGTGATGATCATGGTTTTTCTCCTAATCGATCTTTTGTTTAATTTCTTTTCTAAACTATATTGGCTACTATTATCTTAATTGGGATCAATTAACTCTCTGCCCTAAACGCAGTCTCACAGTCAAGTAATCACTCTTTCAGACATTTGGCCGCTAGTCTAACTGTAAAATTTTTTCTACAGCGTCCTGCAGGTCCCTGCAGACAAGATCCGGCTTCACATCGTATTTCTTATCGTTTCCAGCCTCACCGGTCAGCACCAGCGCCGTACGCATTCCCGCGTTGATTCCTGTCTGGATATCCATCGTCGTGTCACCGATCATCCAGGATCTGGAGAGATCGATATTGTATCGTTCCGCCGCCTTCTGGATCATACCAGTCTTCGGCTTTCTGCACTCGCACGGAATCTTGTAAGCCGGATTTTCCTCCGGGTATCCCTTATCCGGGTGATGCGGGCAATAAAATACGTCATCCAAGAACACTCCCTCTTTTCCGAGAAGTGTTTCCATCTTCTTATGGATGTTTTCCACATCCTCGATCTCGCAGAGTCCCCGCGCAACAACCGGCTGGTTCGTGATAACGATTCCAAGTCTTCCGGACTGGTTGATCTTCCGGATCGCATCGACTGCACAGTCTTCCAACGTAAAATCCTCTTCCTTGTATACAAGACCTTTATACTGGTTGATCGTGCCATCCCGGTCCATAAAGATGCAGCTCTGTTTATTTCTCAGACATTTCCCCGCGATCACACCGCGCTCAATGTCCGCCAGTGTCTGATTTACGCGATCCACGGTTCCGACATCCTTCACATACTCCGGAGAGCAATATCCATAGATCGGCTCCCCGGCCTCTAACATGCCCTTAATGACATCGTTCTCAAGGTTCCGCTTTACCGGCTCCGGAACGTAATCACAGATCTTCTTCTCAAACACAAAGATCCCTGCGTTTACACAGTTCTTATACCAGTAGTCCCGTACATTGTGCTTAGAGTCAAACGCCGTGATCTTATCATCATGGTCCAGTACCAGAAGATCGGAGTCAAACGGATGACCATTCGGATGTACAAACAGAGTAGCCACTGCGCCTTTTTCCTCATGGAAACGGATCATGCACTGAAAATCGATATCAAAAAACAGATCTCCGGACATCATAACAAACCGTTCTCCATGGATCATATCCTTTAAGTAGTAGAAAGATCCCGCCGTTCCAAGCGGCTCCGTCTCCTCATAATATCGAATCGTTACACCGAATTTCTCACCATCACCAAAATATTCCTTGATCTTATCACCAAGATGTCCGATCACCATGATAATATCAGTGATCCCATTCTCCTTCAACCGCTCCACCTGCCATAAAAGCAGCGGTTTTCCGGCTACCGGGACCATCGGCTTCGGGATCTCGTCTTTTGTAAGTGCTGCCAGTCTCGTTCCTTTTCCACCGGCCATGATGACTGCCTGCATCATAATATTTCCTCCCATGGGGCAGATAAACTCCTGCCCCAGTATTGTTTCGTATACTTTACTCTCTTACAGTTCACTTTTTACCAAGCGAGGTTTTCACTCTATCTTCCTCATTAACCACTTTTTTCTTGCATCCAACTCCCATCGCAAGAAGCTGCAGAACGATCGGCATAGCGATCGGCAAGTTAATGTTTACAGTTGCCTGGATCATGTAAGCTAAAACAGCCATCATAACTGCCGCAACAATCGGCTGCTCTTTCATGCGCTTCGCCATAGCCACAACAGAAGATACCATAAATACAATGTAAGATGCCATACCAGCAAAACCAATGGTGACTAAATAGTGCAGATACTCGTTATGGGCACTATCAAAGATAACCAGCTTTCCATTCTGCATATCTGCCGGGAAATAATACTGCATAATAAGCGCAAATGTGTCCGCGCCATATCCAAATACTTTCTGAAGCGGAGTCAGTTTCTTTGTGAAAAGTTCAACTGCACGTTTCCATACATATCCACGCTGTGTTCCCCAGTTATCATCGAAAACTACATAGGAACTGATTGCGCCGTATTTATCTGCATGTCCTGCTGCGTTCGCATCATAAAGCACAAAGATCACCGCAAGGCAAACAATAGCAATAACTCCCATCCAGATATAAACCGCAATCTTATTCATCTCGTCAGAACTTGTTCTGTTCATCAACGCCTGCGGTTTTCTGCTCATAGCAACAAGCGCCGCACTCACGATCCAGAGAAGCGCTGCGATAACCGGAAGGAATTTCTGCTTTGCAATCAGACCAAACGCACTGTCGATTCCAAGTACGGAAGACGCATATGCTTTATTGATCCAGCTGATGCAGAGGATCACAGTAACAAATGTAGCTGCAGAGATCACATATCTGCGGAATCCTGTCTTCGTTTTAAATAACCACAACGGAGCCAGGCCAAAAATTGCCGCCAGGGACAGATACGCGTTATCACTGGTACCCATGATCAGTGCAAAACTTGATAATACCATATTTCCGAAGTACCAGAGCATTCTCTTCTGGTTCTTCTCCTGTGTGAACAGAACCATAGAAACAGCTAAAAGCGCTGCCACATAGATCGTATAAGTATTGATGTTGCCAAATGTGGATGTGTAAATTGCCTTCTGCTCATCCACCATATTTACCTTAAATCCAAGAACATCCATCTGAAAATAATCTGTAATTCCGAACACGCAAACAAGAATGCCCACTGCAAGGAATGCGTCCAGATACCACTGTTTTAATTTAAAGAATCTTGTTACAAGGAAGTAGGAAGCCATGTAAACGGTCATAAGAAATACGCCGTTATATCGTCCGGATGTACCCCAGAACGCCTCCCATTTCCAGTCTTTACAAAATACCCAGGAAAGCACGTTGCAGAGCCAGAATGCCAGCATTGCCCAGTCGCAAACATTCATGCTCTTTCTCCATGTCTGGAAGTTGAATTTTGAGAACCATTCGATCATCTTCCCGCTCGCCAGACCATATGCCCCCATAATTACAAGAGCCGCGATCGCAACTACACTATAAAACTGATATTTTGTCTCCAGGATATCAAAATAAAAATCGTGGAACACTAACGGAAGCACGCAGAGAACGATCAACGTAAACACTCCCATAATTAAAGCAACGTTATCCTGATAATTGCTTTTCGTATCCTCTTTCTTCTTTATTCTGTTTGCCATGAATTTACTTCCTTTCGTCACGTCATAAAAAATCTATTATATTATAACATCCTTCGACTTTTATAGCAACTTACGCCGATGGGAATTTACTTCCTTTTTGTGAAATTATTCTTAATTTTCCCGTTCTACTCTGCTCTCTACTCCCCTTTTTCTCCCCATTTCCCGCCGTTTCCGCAACTTGTGATAATTTTACTTATCGGAAGTATAATGGCTTCGTAATGCAATTAGGAATTTCAA
>CAVIYT010000221.1:3377-8716 GCA_963646925.1 Paludibacteraceae bacterium | reverse complement strand
ACGCAAGCAAGGGATAAATGCTTTCACAGCTATCCGTGAAGCACTGAACGGAACCCCTGATATCATTTTCAACTAACGGGGTTCTGAACAGTTACTTCCATTCATTCTATCTCTAGGCTGTTCCTCCCATTATACCTCATCAACACCTCCCTCTTCCGATTGATCGACACCTCCGTATAGATCTGCGTCGTCACAATACTGCTATGCCCCAACAGTTCCTGCACGTCACGGATCCCGGCTCCATTGTTCAAGAGCTGTGTCGCAAAGCTGTGCCGCAGGGAATGCGGTGTCGCACTCTGGCTGATCCTAGCCATTTTTTGATATTTTGCAAATACATTTTCCATGCTAAATACAGACATACGCTTTCCAAGGCGGCTGGGAAAGAACGAGTGATCTTTCGGATGCCTGTCCGCCCGGATCCGCAGCCACGCACTGATTTTCTGACATACAACCGGGGACGATAAAAATAGAATCCGTTCCTTGCTTCCTTTTCCGTGGATAAGGAACGACTGGTCTTCTTCCCGGTAATCTTCCACATTCAGTGCCGCCGCTTCTCCCACCCGCAGGCCCAGGCTGAATAAGAGTTCCAGGATGCACATGTCCCGCAGTGCGAGCCAGATCTGATATTCGGTTCCTGCTTCCTGGAAGTTCTTCGAAGCGGCGCTTAAAAGCCGTTGGATCTCCGACCGTTCCAGAGTCTTCGGGAGTGTCTTTGGAACCTGGAACCTTCTTGATGAAAACCGGAAGAACTTTTCATGGACATCATAGGTCTCTCCCAGGAACTCAAAGAACTGCCGGAGCGCCACGTATTTTCTCCTGATTGATCTGGCACTCAGATGTTCCTCATCCTGCAGATAATTAAAATACGACATCGTTACCTTATCGTTCAACGCCCGGATATGGTATGTCTCGATCCACTTCAGCATACAGTGAAGGTCACACTCATACGCTCGCAATGTATGTTCCGATAAGTTCCGTTCTATTTTCAGTTGTTTCTTAAAGTTCTGAATATCCTGTTCGATCTGTTCCACATTCGCCTGCATGCTTTATCCTCCTCGTAAAAGATCTTTTACCCCTATCATATCTTAATTTTGTCCGGGGATGACCTATCTTTCCTCAATTATTATCCGATTTTTGTCAATGCCAGTTTCTACAGAATTTTCATCCGCCGCCATGTCCTATCTTTCCGGTTGCTTCTCCCCCCTCTACGGTGCTATAATTGATTCAGCAAGAAGAATAGGAGAAAAGGGATATGGAAAAATATGGGAAGGTATCCGGGGTTTCCAGAGTCTCTTTAGCTGAACAGGTATATCAAAATCTTGTCGATTCCATCGTAAACGGGGATCTGCCGGCCGGGACAGAATTAAAGGAACAGCATCTGGCCAAGCAAATGGGGGTAAGCGCGACTCCGGTCCGTGAAGCGCTGCGGCGTCTCACCAGCGATGGCATGATTGAAATGATTCCGTACCACGGTGCCGTTGTCCGCACCTTGAACCACAAAGAGATCCAGGAAGCCTACGCATGCCGTGAGGCCTTGGAGCACCTTGCGGTCTCTGAGGCGATCGCCAACCTGACGGACAAGGATATTGATTATCTGTACGCGCTGATCGAGACCTTTAAGAACGCAAGCGGAATATCTGAAATTTCGGAAGCAAGCCAACGGTTCGACGATTATATTTACTCTCTGTCCGGAAATGAAACGCTCTGTAAACTGCTCGGTATGTTAAAAGGTGTAATCGGAAGAGACCGAAAATTTTCATCCAGCAATATCGACCGGAGATCCGAGATCGTTGAAGAGCACAAAAAAATCGTTGATGCCATGCGGGAAAAGGATATTGCAAAGGCCCAGGCAGCAATTTCTGAGCACATTCATCACGGTCAGCAGTATATCGAGAACCGTTAATTCAAATTATTTTCAAGAATAGGAGCAATGTTGAAACTTTTTAGTCGACATTGCTCTTTTTATATTGACAATTCTTTTGCGATGCTATATTCTATAGAATATAAAATATATAATTTAGGAGGGTATCATATGGAGAACTTTTACATGTCACGCGGAGCGTCAAAAGTTGTGAATACCTGTGCCGGAATCAAGGCCGAGGAACACGTTTTGATCGTAACGGAACAGTCCCGCTTCAGTATCGCGCAGGCACTTGCCACAGAAGTTTATCGTGTAGGCGCCGAACCGA
The DNA here is from genome assembly GCA_963646925.1 of Paludibacteraceae bacterium. Taxonomy (GTDB): domain Bacteria; phylum Bacillota; class Clostridia; order Lachnospirales; family Lachnospiraceae; genus Pilosibacter. The sequence continues at coordinate 6,527 of CAVIYT010000221.1, read as the reverse complement.
CGGTTTGTATCATGGAACCAAGATCTCAGGACAGCGCAGAGCCGCCGAAAGAGATCGCCGCTGCTATGAAGGCCAGTGATGCTTTCCTTTCTGTTGTAGGAAAATCCATCACACATACTCACGCCGTAAAGGATGCGATCGCCGCCGGTTCCAGAGGTCTCGTATTGACGCAGTTTACAGAGTCCATGATGGTTCACGGTGGAATCGAAGGTGACTTTGAAAAGTTGAAACCGATCTGTATCGGAATGGCACAGGCGATGGCCGGATCTGAAAAGATCGTTCTCACCTCCCCAAGTGGAACACATTTAGAGTATTCCGCAAAGGGTCGTCGCGGAAACCATCTCTACTGTATGGTTGAAAAAGGACAATTCTCTACTCTTCCGACGGTAGAGGCCAATGTCTCCCCGTTAGAAGGTACCGCGAATGGAATTATTGTTGCTGACGGAAGTATTCCATATATCGGGATCGGGGTTCTGGAAGAGCCGGTTACATTAAAGGTTGAAAATGGACGGATCGTTGATATTTCCGGCGGAAGACAGGCAAAGATGCTCGCAGATGATCTGAAAGCGAAGAATGATCCGAATGTATACAATATCGCGGAACACGGAGTTGGTCTGAATCCAAACTGCCATTTCTGCGGATTTATGCTTGAGGACGAGGGCGTATTCGGAAGCTGCCATATCGGCATCGGAACCAGTATTACCCTCGGCGGTACCGTAAAGGCAAGCTGCCACTACGATGTTATTATGAAAAACGGTACGATCGTCGCTGATGGCAGAACACTTATGGAAAACGGTGTTGTAAAACTGTAATCGTTATTTCTAGCTGACTCATGGTTATCTTTACATTATGAAAGGGGAATATGTATGGAACTATCGCTCAATGTTTACTACACGATTGCTCTGGCAGTTATCATCTTGCTCGTCGGTGATTTCATCAAAAAGCGCTGTTATATCCTGCGCAAATTCTGCATTCCGGTTCCAGTTGTCGGCGGTCTCCTTTTTACGATCATCCTAACGATTACGACAATGACCGGTGTATTGAAGGTCTCCCTTGATTCATCCTTCAATGAGTTTTTCAGTCTTCTCTTCTATGCAGGTATCGGTTATACCGCAAGCTGGAAGCTCCTGAAAAAGGGCGGACCGCAGGTTATTATTTTCCTGGTTCTGTCCAGTATTCTTGTAGTTCTTCAGAATGGTCTCGGCGTTATCCTCTGTAAGGTCATGGGACTTAATTCCCTGATCGGACTTGCGACCGGTTCGATTCCTATGGTCGGCGGAAACGGAACAGCGGCTGCCTGGGCCCCGATTCTTGAGAGTGCAGGTCTGGAAGATGCCAGTACGATTGCGATCGCTGCTGCTACCTTTGGTCTTGTATCTGGTGCCCTCTTAGGCGGACCGGTCGGAAGATTCCTGATTGAGAAAAACAATCTCAAACCATCAGCAGATTCTGAAACTATGCGTCTTGGAAAAGACGGGGAAGCCGCAGTTTCCATCACAGAAAAGTCTCTCACAGTTGCTTCCTATCAGGTATTATTGACGATTGCCATCGGAACTCTGATCTCCTACCTGTTAAAGCAGACTGGTGTTGAGTTCCCGGCCTCTGTCGGTGCGATGACAGCCGCCGCTATTTTCCGAAACATCGCGGATAATAACGAAAAGCTTGAGTTAAAGCTCCCGGAACTTGCTATTATCAGCAACATCTCTCTTCTGATCTTCCTGGCACTGTCTATGATGACAATGAAGCTCTGGAGACTTGTTGACCTCGCGCTTCCGCTCCTGCTTCTCCTCTTTGCACAGATCGTCCTTATGGCTGTCTTCGCGATCTTTGTCACCTTCCCAGTTATGGGCAAAAACTTCGATGCCGCAATCATGACCGCCGGCCAGTGCGGCTTCGGCCTCGGTGCCGTTCCGACCGCAATGGCAAACATGCAGACCCTGGACGAAAAGTACGGTCCATCCCCGAGCGCGTTCTTTATTGTTCCGTTGGTTGGAAGTTTGTTTATTAACCTGATGAACTCGGTAATTATTACTACGTTCTTGAATTTCTTGTAGATTGCGATAAAAATCGCGCCTGCTGCATTTCAACTGTTGGGATGCAGTGGGCGCGTTTTTTGCGTTATTGTTTTCGAACAAATGTTCTTTTCCCTTGTTGACAATATAATTTTCCTCTGCTATAGTTGAATTACCTCAATCCATGAAAGGGATGTTTTTATGTTCAGCTTTTTTAATTGTTTATTTCATCCAAATAAATCCTTAACCTATAATGCTGCAATCAAGCTTGTCTACGACAATAATATTCATACACTGAGAAGTCGTATAAAAATTCTGATTGTAGATGATGAGGAATTTGATATTGTTCAGATTCTAAGAGAACGAAAATATGATATCTACTACAAAAAAGATATCACTTATGCACTGGAAGCCGAGCCGTTTGATATTATTATCATCGATATTAAAGGTGTGGGCTCTGCTCTGGGTGGAAGTATGGGTGGCTTTGCAGTCGCAGAGGAAATCAAGCAGCGATATCCCGCAAAGCAGGTGTTCTGCTACTCGGCCAGTGTTATCATGCAGGAAATTGCTTCAAAACTTAAACAAATTGATGGATATATACCTAAAGATACAGATGTTGATACCTGGTGCCAAAAACTAGATGGAATCATTACTACATACTGTAGCCGTGACTACCAGATAAATAAGCTGCGAGAACAGTTAAGAACCTGCAATGTCTCTGAAGAGAATATCGCAAATGTTATTAAGGAATATAACAATAATCTTGAAGGAAAGAATTTCACCTCCGTTATCAACCAGATTACTTCTCTTGTAGACAACCCTAAAGTTCTGTTTTCCTTAATCAAATTTATTTATTCATCGGTAGAATATTTTGCTTCTTAAGAGGTGACCCTATGAAAGAATTTAACTGTGTCCCTTTATTCCATCAGGGAATTAACGAATTGACCGATGGAATCGAAATCAATGCTCCTGATTTTTGTTTAAAAAACTGTACCTGCAATGAAAAATGCCGCCAACATTATACCACCCTGCTATCTAAACCAGATGGGAATTATCAATGTCCGTTTGGTTTTTCCAGTACTGTTTTTTCCGATTCAGAAAAAGACCGATATATTTTTACCAGCATGCGTCTCGAAGG
>CAVIYT010000221.1:0-3367 GCA_963646925.1 Paludibacteraceae bacterium | reverse complement strand
ACCCCAAAGTGAAAGCCCTTTCTACCGACCAGCCACGAAAGAATTACCGTCGGATCTCTGAACGAGAACTGCAAAATTTCATTGAATATTACCTGGAATATAAGAGCAGTGTAGAAAAACATCGCAATCTGCAGATTTTTGTTGAAAATATTTTTCATGATATGAGGAAGTTTAACGCCCAACTCAAAATAAAAAGTTACTATTTATACCGAAAGGCAAATAGCGGAGCCAAGGGATGCGGACAATTTATGGAATTATCAAAAACAATATCCGCAATAAGCTCGTATATGACACTACGCATGGATGCATACGACTTTATGTATAATGAAGTGCTTCTTACGACAACAGAAAAAAGCAGTCATAATATTTACCATATTTTTGACAAAGTCAAACACTGCATGGAGGATAGAGCTAAAGAACGTTCAATTACTATCCATATTAATCCCAACGGAGAATGCGGCGATATGAAAGCTTATGATTGTCTGGACTTACTACCATTCATCTTGATCGATAATGCCATTAAATATTCCGATCGTAAAACACATATCCAAGTGGATATCAAAGATACTCCTGCCTCCTGCGTGTTTTCCGTTTCATCAATTAGTTCGCGCCTGGCGGACGGTGAATGCGAAAGAATCTTCGACCGGGGATTTCGCGGTGAAAATGCCAGAAAGATTACAGACGAAGGATTGGGCATTGGTTTATACACCGCCAAGAAGATATGTGATCTGCACAATGGCAGTATAGAAGCACATGAAAAGCCGATTCCCACCTCTTATCCTGGAAACCGTAAGGATTTTGACAAGAATAAATGTCTTTTTGTCATGGACATTCGGTTAAATAAAGAGTATAATATATAAGTCATATTATATCTAAGGAGAGAATTCATGTCATCCGTAAAGACCATCTCAGAATTGATGTTGAGTTTTGGTTCTATGTCAAATAAAAAAATACAGAAAATATGTTATTACGCCTACTCCTGGTATTTAACACTGTACGGAGAGCAGTTGGCGCCTTTCCAGTTTGAAGCCTGGGTTCATGGGCCGGTATCCAGAGAGTTATATCACTATTACAAGTCATACGGCTGGAGTGATATTCCTCAGTATCACGGACTCGTAATGGTCGATAATGAGACCGTTGCCTTCGCCCGTAAAATTTGGGCGCTTTATGGTTCCTACTCAGCAGATGATCTTGAGCAGATGAGCCACAAAGAATATCCATGGCAGGCGGCCCGTGGTACGTGTCGTTATTATGAATCATCTGATACATTGTTAGATGATAACGATATTATAGCTTATTTTTCTAAAAATAAAGATTTTTTCATCTCCGCATAAAAACAGGGTACTCATTCCGGAAGCTATTTTTCGATGAGTACCCTGTCTTTTACTTTATTCTATTTTTCTGTAGACTCTGCATCCGTGCAATCGCTCCTGCAGCAATTGCCAATACAAATGGATCATACGCAACATCCATCAGGTGGTGTGCAATCATGCAGTTTACTGCTATTACCGTAATCGCATATTGAAAGAGCAGATCTTTCCTGTTCTTTTTGCAGCTGTAAATAAACAGGAGCATCACGATCAGGAACAGGATCGCCCCCCAGGTCAATAAAATATTTACATAGGAACAATCCAGGAAGAAATAATCATCAACCAGATTTAAAGTACCACCATTTCCATTCATCGGTATTTTCTGACCAAGCAACTTGAGTCCATAATCTTCAAAAGCCTGTTTTCCGAGTTTGAATCTCGCAAGCAGTGTACTGTCCATCTTCGCCCAGATCGCATTACCATCACTGTACAAATATGTGAATAATATAGAGACAAACGCAAGTAGCGGCATCACCATTCCGCCAAGCCGTTCCCACAGCCGATCCCAGATCCGTTTTATCCTCCTACTGCACTTCGAATCACAGGAGATAAAGTTTCCCAATCCGAAAAGCACCGTTGTCATCAAAATACTTCCCGCGTCGATCCTGGCGTTGCAAAAGTGGTATACCGCCCATGTAGTGAGCAGCCCAAAAAGATAATGAACTCCTCTCAAGTTCTTTCCTTTCAGGTAAAAATACGTGAGCATCCAGAAAAACACATGAGCGCCGCAGTCCGTCGGATAGATGATTCCAAAGGAATTTCTGATTCCTCTCGTCGCCGTCTCATACTGCAGATTCGGGATCACCCCCAGCATGGAGGCCGCGAATGCGAGGAACACGATCGCCCCGACGATCAGAAGATATACCTTCAGGATCTTTTCAAACGGCACCCGGTCGCTGCCCACAATCAGTACGAACCAGATCAGCGGATATACATAGTGGTTCTTATATAGACCCACAACGCAGCATAGCCCTGTGACCACCAGGATCATTACCTTTTTTATCGAATATTTCCCATACAGAAATATCTTTATCGCGATACAGATCAGCGAGATCAGCATGCAAAGCGCTTGAACCATCTTCGTCATCGGGAACATCGTGGTGACCCACACCGTCGTCGCAAGGTACATTGCATATCCGATGAGAAACAGAGCGTCTGCACACTGTGGATCAGCAAGTCTCTCCTGAACCCAATGTTTCAACTGTTTTAGTTTCATTCCAACTAACCCCATTCCCGCTATTCGACTACAACGCAGCCGAGAACCGCTGTCTGAAACCGCTCGCATAGATGGATCTGCTGTTCTAACTGGCGATATGTGGTCTTTCCGACTTCCGCAACGAAGACGCAGGTACCGCAGGCGATCATCCTCTTTAACTCTTCTGCGTTCTCAGAAATCTTGCTTCCGGTCTCCACCGCGATTCCAGATGTTTTCAGGCTCTCCTCGTAATCCTTTGCAACTTTCTTTGATACATCATCGTCTGACATCACATAGAAGAAGACCTTGTCCGCGTTTTTCGCCTTTACAAGGACCTCAACATCCATCTTGCTGCGCTCAAGATCCGGCTTATACTGGTTGAGAGTGCTGTATGTTCCGAGAAGGTTGAGATCAGATTCTCTGATATCGTTTGCTGTCCGGAGTGTATCTCCGAGAATATACTTGAGCACAACGATCACAAACGCGGTCACTGCCCCGAACATGATTCCAAGAAGTACATAGGCCACCATAAGGACCTTTGTGTTCGTATCCGCTGCCTTTAAATTATCCGGCTCGTTCTTTTCGATATAGGTCTTTTTGTTATTCTGAAATCCCACCAATTTATTAGCCAAATCAGCTCTATTGGACATGAAATTTTTTAAATTATTTCGATTGTTATTCTGGGCATTTACAACCCCTGCATCCATCTTTACGTACTCTGAAGTCTTCAATTCTTCAAGTGAAAAGTCCCCCTGAAGACTCTTTACCTTAGGCACATAATCCATGACGCGCTCTTTAATGA
>CAVIYT010000220.1:0-9240 GCA_963646925.1 Paludibacteraceae bacterium | reverse complement strand
GACAGGTGGCTCACGCCACACCGGACGGGCGGCTCTGCCGCACAAGAATATTCAGCTGCTGAGGCATTTTCTGTTTTCTCTGCATCTTCTATCCCCGGAAAATCCGAAATATCCAGCTGTCCGGGAATCTCATAATATGGTAGCTCCTTCGGTTTTCTCAGCTCACGGATCTCCCGCACCGTCATGTCCGGCGTCACCGCGCTCATCTGCTCTGCATCCAGGCACAGCATCTCCTGCAGCTGTGCCTTGCTGTATTCCCGAAACTCTTCCGCAAGGATCGGGCTGTTGCCGCCCACGGAAAACTTGTCGTTTCTTGCCATGTAGCGGCTTGCTGTCGATTTACTGAAACCAAACCGCTCCGCGGCATAATCCCAGATGTTCTCGTATCCGGCTTCCCGGTACAGCTCTTTATCCCGAATCACCTTGAGGTAATGTCCTGTGGCGATCACATTCCGGGCCGCGTCTCTCAAGCAGGCATGAATGTTAGTCTCCGCCTCTTCAAGACTCACATCCAGATAATAACTTTTTCCCGAAAGTTCGACTTCTTCCGGCTTGCTTGTGTTCTCTACATCCTCCATCTTCTCACTCCTCTATGCTCCCATGACTGATTTCAGGAAATCCCCGGATGCACGCGACGCAATCTTCTGGCGGACACGCACTTCTGGCATCGGCAGCGGGACTGTCATCGCCTCGATCCGGTCTGCGATCCGCTCATCGCAGCTTAACTTCGACGCCTCGCAGTTGCTGGTGAAGATCACCGGCCTCCGCTCCCGGTATCGGTAATCGATCAACCGGAAGATCGCCTCGTTGATCCACGCCTGTCCGCCATCGTGAGCGCCGATATCATCCAGGATCAGCAACCGGCACGCGTAAAGTCCTTCCAGGGTCTGCCGGTCAAGCTCGTCTTTGCTCTTCACCAGTTCGATCAGATCCGGCAGTGTGATGAACTTCATTGAGAACGGGCGTCTCGCCGTGATCTCGTTTGCCAGGATACATGCCAGGAAGGTCTTTCCGGATCCCTTGCATTTTGAGTAAATATAAAGCCCGCGACCGGACTGCTCAAATTCCGCAAACCGCTGCACAAACGCATTGACGATCTTCTTCTGCGGCTCAATATTCTCTTCGTACAACGTCCAGTCAAACGCTGCTCCGGTCTTTCCCATGTACTCCGACGGCATCATGCTCCGGGATATTCTCTTTGTCGGATCCTGAAGGTACGGGGATTCCTTCCCCACCGGCATCATGAATGGCTGCGTGTATCCATACCCCGGCACAAAATACGTCACCAGAAGGCAGCGTCCCGCGCCCTCACCGAACGCCTTTATCTCCGACACCGTCCCCTGCACCTGACAGGAACTGCTTGTAGAAATCCGATGCTGGTCTCCGATCTGCATGCTCCTCACTCTCCTTTGCGGCGGATCCCCGGTTCACATAATTGCCATCCAGGACCTTCGCCATGTTGGCGTCTGCTGTCAGCCAGTCAAACGTGGCCGACCAGTTCCGATTGTTCTTGCCCTTCAGGAAATCACTCGCTTCTGCCATCTCGAAAAGCCTCTGGAAGTCCTCCACGGTGTACCCGGCTCTCAGTCTGGCACGGATTGCCCTCTTTCTTGCCTCAGACATTTTCTCCAGGCGGGGATACGACCCGCAAACGGAATTGTATAATTCTCGAATCGTGGCGATCTGTCCGGCAAAGGGTTCCGGCTTTTCTGTTACTGCGTCAGCAGTACTCTTTTCGTTTCGTTTTTGTTTCTGTTTATGTTTATATAATGTGTCACCAATTTGCGTACCAACTTGCACACCATCTTGCGTACTGTTTTGCACACCAATTTGCGTACTAACTTGCGTACTATTTGCTATAGTGATCTTATACCTGGTCGCCTTTGTGGCCTTTTCCTGAAAGTCAATAAGCCCTCTCTGCTTCAATTCGTTTCTCGCTTTCAGTATTCCTGACCTCGATAATCCCGTCAGTACCGAAAGCACCTGATTCGGCGCTGCAAACCACTCTATCCAGTTGCTCCTGTTGCATACATGCAGTAACGCAAAGTATAACGACACCTGCCCTGTAGATAACGGATTTGTTGTGGCTGAATCCCAGAACGCATTGATCTGGGCGATATAGTTCATAAAGGCAGTCACCTACCTTTCTTTTTTCGCTTTTAACTCCTGCCCCGTTCCCCACGGGGTCTTTCCTGCCGTTCATCTGCTGTATTTTTATCCCCGGCGTCAGCGGCCGGAACGCCTGGGATCCCTGTGACATGTCTCAGAATAAGGAAATGGCCGCTTTTTAAATCTTTATCCGATAATCACGATCCGGCTTCTGATCTCCTCCGGCATATCGGCAAGCGCTGCTCTGAAGTACTCTTTAATATTCTCCACAGCCTCATTCTTCCAGATACCGCCTTCAGCTTCCACGATCTTAAAAGCCGGCGTTCCCTGGTCACTGAGCCGGAACACAAACTGGCTGTGCGGCTGCTTTACTTCCTGGAAGGTACGGAATGGAACCAGATCTACCGGATTCGGGACGATCACATCTGCCTTGGAAGCAACTCCCACATTCATGGTCGCCACCTGAGTCCTGCCATCGTCAGAGTATGTCGTGTTATTCTTCTGCTCTACATTGCCCGCAAACTTCATGATTGCTTCCAGATCCGGTGTTGTCGCAAAGTTCGACTGGACCGCGATCATAAATTCTTCCTGGTCGTACCAGGTGCCAAAACGGTATTCGGATGTCTCTGCTTCACATAAGAACAGGCATTCTCTCTTTCTCTCAGAATCAAGGAACGATACCAGGCGTACCGTCTTCGGACCATCGATCTGAATCACCATCTTCTTGCCATCAAACTCCTCAGAGCACGCGGTAATATAATCCACCATAGCAGACAGGGATGCCGCCCCGATTGCGCTGGCTCTCTTCGGCGCTCCGTAACGCTCCAGGCGTTTATTCGCATATGTCTCACCGCAGATCTCGAGGACCTGCGCTTTCTCTGCATCGTTTCCAAGTCCTACTACATACTGTAATGCTTCTCTTAATCCTTCTAACATTTCACTTCTCCTCTCATGCTCTTAAATCGATCGGACCTTTCCGCTCCTCCTCCAGGATCTCACCGGTCTCCGGATCAAAAGGCTTGTCTGCTTCTGCGTTCCGCTCCACCGCGGTATATACGGCCACCTGGGAACGGTTGTTGTTGTGTTCTGACATCTCGATCCTGCCGGACCGGGCATCCTGGGCAATAAGGAACAACGATCTTCCTTTGCGGAATCCCGCAAGCTTTGTCTTGATATCAAATTCCACGTTGATGCCGCCCGCATCGTTCGGCTTAAACTTCAGGTTGATCGTCATTCCCCTGGGCGCCTCCGAATCCATGTTTGGATCCATAATGTTCCGTCCGATCTGGGCCAAGGCATGTTTAAACCGTTCCGCCAGCTCACCGCCGGCGATGGAATCAAATGTGATCTTTGCCATTTATGCACTCACCTCCTCTCTCTGGCTGAGCTTGTCAGTTTCCGAAGAACGCCGATGCCATATCCATCTGCGCGTTTTCTGCCTGCTGCGCCTGTTTCTGCACCGGCGGCGGAGTTACCGGCTGTTCCTGGACCGGAATCGCGGCCTGCGGCTCTGCAGCTACAGATACGTCCGGCGGAGTAAGGAATGCGGACTCTTCCGTTCCAGCCTCTTCCTCGCTGTAAAGTCCAGAGAAGTTTTCCGGGAATGCTTCACGCAGTGCCTGAACCAGAGCAACCTTCCGGATCATCGTAGCCGGCTTCTTCGACCACTGGCTGTTTAACGTGCCGTCCTTCTTTCTGGCCGCGTACTCTTCGAAAGACACCTCGCTGCGGTACGAATGGGAACGGTCCTTCCGGTATACCTCCGCGTAGCCGCCCACAAGCGTCTCATCCGGAAGTTTTAAGGTTCCCTTCCGGTAGATCAGTTCCTCACCGGATAAGACGATCACGCCCGCCTCGAAGCCGTCAAAGCCAGGAGTTTTCTCTGCGCGTTTCATGAACGCTTCCTTGCCGACTACCATGGTCGCCGGTTCGTTGCCGTACTTAATGCAGTACGCTTCCTTTAACCACGGATTCAGACCAGCGTACTTGCAGAGATTGATAAACATCACGATCTCCTGGATGGACACTCGTTCCTTATCACCACTTACAAGGTAATCACGGACTGTCTGCGGGGTCAGAACGACCTTTTCCCCTGCAACAATAAATTCTGCTTTCTGCTCCATGTTCTGCGGCTTTGCCGCTAAGTTGTTTCCTACTGCCATTGCTCATTTCCTCCTTATTGTCTCGGTACCGGCTCGAACCGGATTCCGGAATCATTTAAGAACTGCTTTAACTGCTCCATCTGAGATCTTGTCACATAGACGCGGAAGTCCAGGGCACATACCTGCTCCTCTTCCGGAACTGCTTTCTGTTCCTCTGCTGCCTTCGGGACTTCCTGCGGAACCGGCGCTGCTTCTTCTTTCTTCCCTGCCTGGATCAGCTTCTCTGCCTCGGCTTTCTCCTTTGCCTCCCGCTCTGCCTTCTGTCTGGCACGTTCCGCTTCATACTCCTGTCTTCTGCGCTCCGCCGCCTCCAGATGGTTCTTTACTGCCAGGGCCGCGCCGATGTCATAAGTCTTTAAGAACTCTGCTTTCATGTCGGCCACATACGGGCTGTCCGTTTCGTTGAGAAGCGCAATACCTTCAGACACCCTCTGGATCAATGCTAAGATTTCATCCTTAATCGACTTCATTGTTGTCGTTGCATTCAGGTATGTCGGTTTGATCACACGCTCGAATGGCAGGTACTTCTCCATGTCAAAGATATTCGCATCATAAAACTCGCGGATCTTCGCTTCCTTCGCCTTGCGCTGCCGGTTTTCATAGTCCTTTACCTGGCTGTCGATGTTTCCGATTGCCTTATCAACAAGTTCTGTCAGTGATTTCATCTCCGTGCTGAACTGCTCATAAGGCTCCAGCATCTGCTTGCGAATCTCCAGGCGTTTTCCATTCAAAGCGTCCTTAAATTTATTAAGCTTTGCCCGGTCCGCCTTGGCTGACTTGATCGAGTCGTCATTATAGACGGACGCCGCATACTCTGCGGTCTGAATCTCGATCTCTTTCTTCAGCTCCTCATAGTTCCACTCAATCTTCTTGATAAATCCGTCTTCCGCCGGATTGTAAATCTTTAACTCCACGCTATATCCTCCTATATTGCCGGAAGGATCAGATCCGGACGCCGGCCCGTGACCACACAGTTCCAGAACCTCTGCTCTGCGTCAAGCAGCTCCCGGATATCCGCCTCTACTTCCTCCCGTTCGATAAAATAATGCCGGACCTCGATATGCATCTCTCCGGCCCACTCACTCTTGAGCTGTGCCTTCAGAACTGCGAAATCGTATTCTGTGACCGCCAGATAGTGAAGTACCTGGCAGTAATAGTTGTCCGGGATCCTGTCCTCCCAGTGTCTCCTCTGAGCACTCTGCAGGATGTTTGTTGTCTTGATCTCCAGGATCCCGTGCCGCCCCTGCCTGTCCACCAGTTCCCCATCCAGGGATGCATGCATCCACGGGAAGTCCGGGTTCAGGAACATGTTGTTCTCATCATAAAGGACCTGGTATTCTGGGAAGTCCAGAGCAAAGAGTCCGCGGAGATACTTCTCTGCCTCAGTGCCGTACCGGACATATTCCTTATCAGAAATATCTGCCGGAAGCACCAGTCCCATCTTCTCTTCCCAGAGCTGCACGTTATCCTTGTGTGGGCTTCTCCCCACACACGCCGCGGCATCCGATCCGCCGATGTGGTTCTTTCTTGCAGCGAGCCAGGCGGCGCGGTCGGGGAGTATGTACTTCTCGGTGGGCATTAGCTTTTTTCCCCATCCTTCTCAACTGTCACTTTTGCCATTGATTTTCTCCTCTTTCTCCTCTAAAATAGAGGTGTAATCTTTTTTGCATGATCCCCTCGGAGTTGCCGCTCCGCTATGGGGATCTTTTAGTTTTTGCATATGTTTCTTTTTGAGACATCATACAACAGGTCAAATAGGTCTTTCATCTCTACTGCCGTATATGTTTTCTCTGGTTCCTGTTGCGCGTCTGTTTCCGTCCATCCGCTTAAAAATGCGATGATGTACTCAATGTTATCGCCATATTCTACAAGCTCTTTTACACGTTCTAGCATTGTCTTCATACTTTCACCTCCTCTACAAGCTCAGAACCATACATGCCAGGACATAAACCATTCCCAGACTTGCCAGCCCGCCGATCACACTGCCAGCCTTCTCCATCACCTCGAATAGTGTTGACTGCCGCTCGATCCGGATATGGATTTCTTTAAGGATCGCTCCTTCCTTACGCATTGCGGGCAGATATATTCCCCGTGGATCACTGCAAACCGGGATATAGTCCAGATCCGGTTGCACCGCTGGCAGAGCACCTGCCGTCCTCTCATCGTTCTCATACATTCTTTTCACCTCTTCTCTCATTGCTTGTCCACGCTTTATTCCGCCATTAGGCGGTTTTTCTCTTGTAACCTGCAGAAATCATCAGGTTATCCTGAATCCTTTCTGCAATTCTTTCGTGATCCTCTGGAGTAAGGTCAGAAAACAGAATTTCCTTTCCGTCCATCTCCAGAATGTTAACCACCTTAATCTCTCTCAAAAGGCATCACCCCTTTTTACGATATGCCGAACATCGGATGTCCGGTTACTATCACACTGCTCTTCCTGCGTTTCCGTCCTATACTGTACTTACGGGCTCCTGCCAGAACTGAGTAGCATATTCTTTCAAGATTTCCTGGTAGTACCCCTGCACGGTCTCATAATCCGGCAGCTAGATAAATTCTCTTTCTTGTCTTCTTTCCGCATTTTTCTTTCAAATCAGTATTGAAAACTCCATACAAAACGGGTAAAATCTTCATACTACAAACACTATGAGGAGGTACCATGAACGATTTTGATAGATATTCCAAAGCATGGGAACGTATCGATAGCCAGATCAGAAAAATGACTTCAAATCCTATTGCTGACTTTGCAGCTCAACAACAGGCACTGTATGAAAGCTTCGGTACTTCTGCAACGACCGCTATGGCAATTCAGCCAAACATTCTTGGCGCAAACCAGCTTGTTTGTTCTCCTCTTGAGCGTATCATGCGAACTTATCATGATAACCCAGCCGCCTTCCAAACAGCGTTTACACAGCAGCAGATTCACTCCACATTTGAGCTGTTTCATGCTGATCCTCCACTTGCCTCCTGGTTAAGGAATTTCACTTCCACATACCAGAATTCCGGAATCACTACAGAATTGATTTCTAGTATTCAATTTGAACCTGTCCTCAAGCCTCTATTTAACATTACTAATAGAATGCATGTAGTATCCGACCATGTTGAATTAACTGAAACTATATCTACCGAACAGACTGCACATGCTGACTCACATTCTGACGATACATGTATTAAAAAATTAACTTTTTCAGACACTATTACCTTGTTAAGCTTTATAATCACCATCTGTACATGGATTTTTCCAAGCCCGTTATCTTGCTTTAAACCTCAAACTGAAACTATTCAGGAAGTTTCAATCACTCCAGAGCAGCAGAGAGAAATCGCCGGTTATCTTGCTGATATTTCAGAAAAACTGGATTATATTATTACCCGCATGAACGCTTCTACTGAAAACGACCCAAACTCTGATTCACAGCTTTCAGTGCCTCAATCTGATACTCCAACGCCGTCTTCTGCAACAAAGCAAACTCATGAAGATTCCGATACATGTTGCAATATTCAAAAGCCGTCAGTAACTGAATAACCATTGTTGCCGTTATGATCCACACTCTCCACGGGTGTGGATTCTTTTTGTCATCCATCACTCCACCTTCTTCCCTAACTTTAACAGTTCATTTACATCGACTCCCAACGCAAAAGCGATCGGGACTAAGTATTCGACCCGGAGCAACTTTCTGTGATCATTCAGTATGTTGCTGAAATCCTGCTTAGAAAATCCCGCCCGTTCGGCTACAGCTCTCTGTCGCATGCCTTTTTTTGCTATGACATTCTTAATGTTCTGGATGATGTCATCGTATGTTGGGTACATCGCTCTCACCCCTTTCCTCTGTTTGCTTTTCCGGTTCTGGTCGAGGGTTCTCTCTCAAAATTTTCGGACCTCATCAAGAAGCATTCGGACCTTCTCATTGCTGTCGGAAACTGGGCTGTTAAGCTGTTGATAGGACAGCAACGATAACTGGTCTTTATTTGCTACACTCCGACAAAACTCGAACAGGATCTCATTTATGACTTTCAGCTGATGAACTTCCACTTCAAGAGCTGAAAGTCTTTTTCGTAATGTCCGAAATTTTTTCTCCACCTCTCTCACCCCCTTTCTGCGGTCTTGTATGCTTGCTTCCATATCTCCATTGCGTTATACTTTTCTTACAGGCGTTGCACCGCCGAGTATCGAAAGAAAGGAGATATTGAATGTCTTATTACACAACCATCGCTAAGAATGTGCGTTGTCCATTTCTTGAAGATCGCGTCATTATCACAGGTAAGTATCAGATAAATGAATACACAGACAACGCATCTTTTCTTTATGCCACCTGTTCCATCGTTGAAAATAGTAAATTACTGCCCTATGATCAGGACGAATCTATAAAATACTTTTCATGTCCGAATGGTGGCAGCTGCAATTTACTGGATAAATTCGAAGATTCTATTGATCTCACGAAATACGGTCTGTAGTTTTTCTGCGCTCAATATGAAATTCAAAAGAGGATGCCTGGTCATGAAGCTGCAAAATTCCTTTAATTCTTTTTCTCACTTCATCGATCGAAATATCCTCTTTTTCAAGTTGGGATAACAACATCGATAATGCATTGCGCTCTTTCTCCATGATCTGTTCCAGTTCAGAAATATTGGTAATTCTTTCCGAAACGTATATACGCTCCTCATTCTTTTTACCAATTGCCTGCAGTTCATTTTTTAGGCGTTTACGCACTGCATCAGCAATCTCATCCGTTGACAGACTCCACTTCGACGATTCAGAACAAACTTGGCCTACATTAACATACATCGTTACCGTCAGCTCCGCTGGTCCCTCGGAATCGGCGGAGTGTTCCAGTTTGTACGCTGCCACATTCTGAAGTTCTTTTCCATCCAGGAATATCCGTTCTGCGGAATCAATGGTCACACTCTTCAGATCCATCTCTCTCACCCCTTTCTGCGATCTTATATGAGATTTACGGTTTTGTTTGTTCTACTT
>CAVIYT010000219.1:0-9528 GCA_963646925.1 Paludibacteraceae bacterium | reverse complement strand
CACGAAGTTACAAAGTGGAGGTCATTACATATTGTCTATTCAGTACCTTCATAGTCACGCGCAAAAATCCATTCCAAATCGGCTACGCCGATGGGATTTTTGCCTTCCATCCTATACTTTCTTACGGTCAGCGCAGCAAGTGCGCAGACCTACTGAACAGTTACCTATTCGCACTCTTTAAGGATCTCAAAGATCTCGTCCGCGGTGAGTTTTTTGCAGCATCCGGCCGTGATATTTGTGCTGTCGGCAACTGCGCGGAGCATTGTCTCGTCCGCCTGGATCCCAAGCTCCTTAAAGTTTGTCGGGAGTCCGATCTTGCGGATAAAATCAGCCAGGGCCTGAATGCCCTCTAACGCTGTCTCATCTTCCGTCTTTCCTTCTGCGGATACGCCCCATACAGCTTTTGCGAAATGCGCGAAGCGTTCTGCCGCATCTTTATAAATATGGCGGTATAATACCGGATGGATCACAGCCAGTCCGCAGCCGTGGTTGCAGTCTGTGTAAGCGCCGAGCTGGTGCTCGATCATATGCGCCTGGAAGTCCGTCACTTTTCCCAGCTTCAGAATGCCATTCTCTGCCATCGCGGAATCCCACATGAGCTCTCTTCTGGCATCCTCATTAAAGGTATCTTTTGACACGATTTTAAGATTCCGGATGACGTTTCTCATAATGGCTTCATTAATCTCGTCGGATACGTTTGCGGTCCGCGGACTGCCGAAATATGTCTCCATGCAGTGGCTCAAGGTATCGAACGCGCCGGAAACGACCTGTTTTGCCGGGAGGGACTTCATGTACTCGTAGTCAAGAGCCGCGAAGCTCGCGAATGCACCGAACACGCCTGTCTTTATCTTCTTTTCTTCATTGGTGATAACAGCGCCGTTATTCATCTCCGCGCCGGTTCCTGTCGCCGTCACAACAGCGCCCATCGGGACGAATTCTGTCGGGAATACATGGTCGGTAAATTCCATCTCCCAGATATCCTTGTCTGTCTTTGCCTGGGCGGAGATGATCTTGCAGCAGTCGATAACGGAACCGCCGCCGACAGCGAGAATGAAATCAACGTTCTTTTCTTTCGCCAACGCCGTGCCTTCCTGCACCTTCGCGTAGGTCGGGTTCGGCATGATGCCCGGAAAATCGATGACTTCCTTTCCCGCCTCTTTCAACATGGATACGACCGCGTCATAGACACCGCTCTTTTTCACCGATCCGCCGCCGTAGGCAAGCATCACGTTCTTTCCGTACTTGCCGAGTTCCTGACTGATTGCCTTCTTTGCCGCGTCTGTTCCAAAGTAAACTTTTACTGGATAAGAATAAGTAAAATCTTTCATGATCTGATATCCCCTTTTTCTTTTTTAATTACCAGAATTTTCTGTTTCCGCCTCCGCTAATCACCTTTGTTTCATGCCTACATTGTACAACCGGTCTTTCCTGGATGGAACGACAAATAAGCTCGTTCAGTGCCAACCTAAAGGTGTGGACGTGAAGTCTGTTATATCACTTCTTGTATACAAGCCGGATCCCGTTTTTTCCGAGTCTCTGGACTTCCTCTAACCGGAATTCTGCTGGCGCGGATGTTGATAGTCCGGAGCTGTGTTCGAACACGCTTGGCGTTCCTGGTTCTCCGTCTGCGGCAGGGCTTAAGAGCAGGCTTAATTCATCGATCATTCCCTGCTGTAAAAATGTCCCGTTGATTAAACCTCCGCCGCAGATCAATACCGTTTTGATTCCAAATAATTTCTTCAGCTTTTCTGCCGCGATCCGGCAGTCCAGCGCGTCTTTTCCCGCCAGGATATACGAAATGCCTGTTTTCCGGAGATATGCGAGATATGCTGCAGGTGTGCTTTCTGTCACGATCTCGATCACATGGGCGTCCGGGCATCCGGCACGATGGAATGTCGCGGATTCCCATCCGATCTCTCCTGCCGTATCGACGGATATATAGTAAAGTCTGGCGTCCGTCCTGGCAATGAAATCTCCTGTCGGGACAGACGATCCGCTGTTATCCAGAACAGGTTTCCGGAATCCTGTAAACTCCTTTGTGGTCGTCGTTCCGTACAGCCACGCGTCCGCATGGTATGCTTCCCGGATCTTTGCGTACTCCCTGCCCATCAGGCGGCTGCTCTCCGTTCCCATGAACGGGCCGCTGATTTTTCCGTTCAGCGCGTTTAAAATATGGCAGATCATATATGGTCTGTTCATCATTCTTCCTCCTTCACTAATTTTCTTTCATCTGGCGCTCCCAGAAGGAGACCGCATGGTCCATCCAGCCCTCGGCAGCGGCTTTCCATAGTCCGATATTTCCCTGTCATTCTGCTTCCAATCTGTTTATTTACTTACCCACTCAGCAATTGCCCTTGCCCGTTCCCGGTAATCTTCCCGGTCACTGCAGGTCGTTTTGGTCACACACTGTGTAAATACTTCTATTCTCTCTTCCAGAACAGATCTCTGAATGCTCGGGAGCGTAACGATATTATTTACATGACGCTTCATTTCTTCAACATCAAAACCGTGCAGATTCGGTGGGCGGATCACTCTTTTAACTGGTTGTTTGCGTCGACGATCTCACAGATACTGATATGTTCATTCCGGTATCTCGCCTTCGTGTTCGGCTCCGGCATGTTCATCTGGATTGCCATCATTGGACAGGCGTGGATGCATGCCATGCAGGTGATGCAGCCCTCCGGATGCCAGGTGCTTTTTTGCCCTTCTACAGTAAAACAGTTCTTCGGACATACCTTCGAACAGATCCTGCACCCGATGCACTCCTCCGTGATCCTGTAGAGCTTTGAAAACGCGTCCTTCGGCATTTTTGACAGCCTTGCCAGGTATTCCCGGTGTGCTGCCCGGTCGGTATCCGTCACCGGAGCGATGTACTTCTTCCCGCTTTCGATATCTTCCCGGATCGCTTTTAAATGTTCATCGACCTTTTTGTCGAGCATTCTCTGCTTATCCATGTCAAACGCGGGAAGAAAATTGTCCGCCATCAGAAGGACATTGATGTAGGATGGCCGGATCCCGAGCTGATCCAACATCTGCTCTGCCAGCTTTGCCGCGCCGCCGTGCCTGTTTCCATATGTCAGGACCATGTAGAAATACGGCGTCTGAAACACCGATCTCTCCAGAAATTCTCTCACCAGCGCAGGAACCTCGTGGCCGAACACCGGGCTGACGATGCCGATCTTTTTCGCCTCGTATACATGGTCCCGGTCATGGACCGCCTGTGCGATGCTTATTGGTGCTTTCTCCAGCTGCTTTGCGGCATACAGGCTGTTTCCTGTCGCTGTGAAATAAAATACCATGATGATCTCACCCCCTGTCTCATCCGGCTCCTGCATCATACCGGGTTTTCTGCTCTGAAGATTATCTGTTCGCCTGCAGGAACCGCTTCTGCCTTTTGCAGGATTGAAAAAAGTCTATTGCGTGCTATAATTTGTTTTGATAAAATTAATGAAGCTGTTTTTCTTTTCAATATGGATTTTACGATGTTTTTCTTTAAATGTACAATGCCAATCCATCATACTGCTATCAATATTTTTTATACTGGAAGGAGCTCACAATGATCGAGTTATACGTGTTGAGACAATTTGCGGCATTCGCGGAGGCCGGGACTTTATCGGAAGCCGCTGAGATCCTGCATTTATCCCAGCCGGCCTTAAGCCGGAATATGAAAAAGCTGGAGGAAGATCTGGGAGTCACTCTTTTCGAACGAAAGAAGAATAAATTAGAACTGAATCCGAATGGACTTTATGTTCTGGATCTGACCAGAACTCTCCTGGAAGACGCGGATGCCCTGGCAAAAAAGGCACAGGTTTTCGACCGGAAAAGCCGGACGATCCGGCTGGGGATCTGTGCTCCTGCACCGCTTTGGACCGTCACGCCCTTGATTTCTCAGGTATATCCGCACCTGCCCCTGCAGACAGAAATGGAGAACGAAGAACTGCTTCTGAAACATCTCATGGATGATTCCTATCAGTTGATCGCTCTTCACGAACTGCCTACTGGCGCTGAATTTTTCTATAAAAAATGCGGGACCGAAAGCCTGATGTTCGCCCTTCCGAAAGAACACAAATACGCAAAGCGGAAAAGCCTAACCTTCGCGGAAATGAACGGCGAAAATATGCTCCTCATGCCGGACATCGGCTTCTGGACTTTTGTTATGGATAAAATGCCGGATTCCCGCTTCCTGACCCAAAGCGACCGTTTCAGCTTCAATGAACTGGTCCAGGCCTCATCCCTGCCTTCCTTCATCACAGATCTGTCCGAGAAATACAGGGTTACGCCGCCTGGTCGAATTTACGTTCCTATCTCAGACGCGGAGGCAACCGTATGTTATTATCTGGTGTGCAAAAAAGAGAGGGCGAAGGAGTTTGAGGAGCTGTTTCGGCTGCTGTAGATAACAAAACAGCCATCCGCTATTGGATGACTGTTTCTTTTGCATTCTCAAATTTTAAACTGATCACTCAGCTTCCGGATACCGTCTTTTTATCCGTCTGGTTATGATATATTTCCTTCGAACGACACGATCCATACCGGATTCTGCCCTATCATGAGATGGCTGGATCCGGCTTTTTTCGACCTTGCGGCTGTCAGCGTCACAAGATCCGGTTCTGTCACCGGGAGAGTTTTCGCGGCTTCAAGGACTGCCGCCAGGGACTCCGGGGTGATAAGGTTTACAACGAACTGCGTCTTTGGATTTTTCTTAAGGCATAATGCGATGACTTCTTCCATCTTTCCGCTGCTTCCGCCGATGAAGACATGGGTCGGTGCCGGAAGGTCTTCTAAAGACTCCGGGGCGGTTCCCGCGATGATCTCCACATTTGTGAGGGCGAATTTTCTGCAGTTTTCATGGAGAAGTTCCACGGCCTCCGGGTTCTTCTCGATGGCGTAGACTTTCACGGAATCGGAAAGATCTGCGCACTCCACGGAGACAGATCCCGTTCCGGCTCCCACGTCGTAGAGAACGGAATGTTCCGTGAGTTCCAGCTTTGCCACGGATACAGTGCGGACTTCCATCTTCGTCATAGGGACATTTCCGCGGGTGAACGCCTCGTCGGAAAGACCGTGGGATAATGGTCTGCGCTTTCCGGTCCATTCCGCGTAGAGAACAGCCAGGGACGGCGCTTTCCTGCCTTTCAGTTTCTCCGGAGTGGAGGTAAATACCTGTTCGTCTTTCAGTGTCAGGTTTTCTCCCGCAAAAAGCTTCGTCTCCTGCATGCCGAGGTCCATGAGCTGTCCGCAGATCTTCTCATAGAAATCTGCGCCGCCGCCTAAGACAAAGGCACTGCCAGAGCGCTTTAATTCCGAGGCAAAGTTTGCCGCCTGTCCGTGCATGCTGAATAGTCTCGCATGATCCCAGGATCGGCGGATCTTCGCGAAAAAGTATCCTACAGAGGAGATTCCAGGAATCACTTCCACAGTATAATTTCCGCGGCGTTCTAAAACCGCGCCGAGTTTTTCCGCCGCGCTGTAAAATCCGGTATCGCCGGACATGGCGCCGCAGATCACTTTTGCTTCCGGATGAGCGTCCAGATAGTCCGCAATTTTTTCCGGCTGGTAGCCTTCAAAAACTGGCTTGTCAAAACTTTCCAGTTGTCTCACACATCGGCTCGCCCCGACGATCAGGTCGCATTCTTCCAGGCGTTTTTTTGCCTCGCCGGTGAGATAGGATTCATTTCCTGGACCTGTGCCGATGAGAAAGACCGGGCGTTTTCCGGACTTTTCTATATTTTTCGGTGTCCCGAAATCTTCTGATCCATTTACTTTTTGGGATGTTTCTGCATTTTTCGACGCATCTAAACTATCGCAGTTTCGTATTTCTCCTAAATCTTCCTTCACCTTACCACTTTTCTCGGAATTTTCCAACGGACTTCCTAGTGAAAAGTGCTCTTCCAGATAAGAAATTCCCTCCGCCAGCGAAATTCCCTCTTCCACCGGCCGTCCGATCACAACAAGACCGACGCCGGCCTTTTTCGCGGCGCTTACCTTCTCCTCGAATCCGCCCGCTTTCCCGGATTCCTTTGTCACCATCCACTTTGCGTGGACAGTTCTCATCATGGCAACATTCAAATCTTCCGCAAACGGTCCCTGCATGGCGATCAGGTGGCTGCCGTAAAAGCCCATATCAGCGCATGTCTTTACCACTTCCGGCATGGAGAGAACTCTCGCGTAGACTCTCGTCTCCCAGTCCGGGAGGTCTAGAAACGCGTAGAGTTCCTTGCTTCCTGTTGTGACAAAGACCGGGCCTTCCGTGGTCTTTAAAAATTCTACCGCTGCCTTGATATTTTCCACCGTGATGATCCGGCACTCCGAACCGTCTGCTGTCCAGGAAGAGTCAGTGTTACCCAGTTCTTCCTGATCTTTCTCCCGCAGGATCCGAAGAAGCGGCGTCCCTGTCTTCTCCGCCGCCTCCCTGATGTTCGCCGTGACCACCACCGCAAAAGGATGGGTCGCGTCTAAGATCAGGTCATACTTCTTTTCCCGGAACAGTTCCTCCATCTGGATCTCATCGACGCGCCCGTCATGGACATGGAGATTTTCCGCCTTCGGGATCTCCTCTTTTCCATATTCCGTCGCCACGAACACGTCTGCCTGCACCTGGCTTCCGGCAAGCCGGGACGCCAGGAGACGGCCTTCCGTGGTCCCCGCGAAAATTGCAATTTTTTCTTCCGCTATCTTCATATCCGGTATCCTCTCGGTGTGACCATCCAGTCCTGTCCGCCAAGGACGGACTTCTCGGTCCGGCTGTTTCCAATAAATACGGTGGTGAACATGTCCGCCTCGTAATCTTTCAGCTTCGCCAGCGTCATGACCTTCTTCGTCTCCCCGTCTCTTCCGATATTCTTCACGATGCCGCAGACCGTTTCCGGGCTCTTATATCTCAAAAAGATCTCACAGGCGCGCTTTAAATAGTCCGCCCGCTTCTTACTGGACGGATTGTAGAGACAGATGGAAAAATCTGCCTTCGCCGCCGCGTCGAGACGGTTCTCGATGGTCTCCCAGGGCGTTAAAAGGTCGCTTAAACTAATCACCGCGAAATCATGCATTAACGGTGCCCCGAGGACAGCGCCGCCTGAGAGAGCCGCTGTGATTCCAGGAATCACCTCGATCTCCACCTCCGGATACTTTTCTCCAAGTTCCAAAATCGGTCCCGCCATTCCGTAGACTCCGGCATCCCCGCTGCAGATCATCGCGACGGATCTTCCTTTTTCCGCCTCCGCAAAGGCCATCTCGCAGCGCTCGATCTCCCGCTTCATGGGGGTCGTCAGAAATTCCTTGTCCGGAAAATATGGTTTCGCGAGTTCCACATAGACCGTATAGCCCACGATCACGTCACATGTATTTAACGCCTTCACGGCACGGAGTGTCATCGCTTCATACTCTCCAGGTCCCATGCCGACCACTGTCAGTTTTTTCATGCGTCCGTCCCCTTTCTGAATTCCGTGGAGAAGTCCGGCGCGTAGAGCCTTGACTCTTCGTAGCCGTTTGCTTCCCTCGCGGCGAACACGTCCCCGATGAAGATCATCGCTGTCTTTTTGATGCCGTTCTCTTCCGCGGATCTCGCCAGCGTGGAGACGGTGCAGCGGACGATCTTCTCCTCCGGCCACGTCGCCTTGTAGATGATCGCCGCCGGCGTATCCGGCTCATATCCAGCCTCCGCAAGCTCCTTTTCCATCTTGGACAGCAGTCCTGTGCTCAAGAACACCGCCATGGTGGCATGGTGGGCCGCCAGGGAACGGAAACTCTCCCGTTCCGGAACTCCGGTCCGTCCCGCCATCCTCGTGATGATCACGGACTGGGACACGCCAGGCAGCGTGAGTTCCGCGTGGAGACTCGATGCCGCGCCGCAGAAGGAGCTGACCCCCGGGCACACATCGTAGGCGATCTTTTTCTCATCCAGGCGGTCCATCTGTTCCCGGATCGCACCATAGATCGAAGGATCCCCGGTATGAAGGCGCACCGTCATCTTTCCATCCGCTTCCGCCTTCTCCATGGCCTGGATCACCTCGTCCAGAGTCATATAGGCGCTGTTTAAGATCTCACATCCCGGTTTCGTCTCCTTTAAAAGTTCCGGATTTACAAGGGATCCCGCGTAGATCACCACATCCGCCTCCCGAAGGAATTTCTGCCCCCGGACCGTGATCAGGTCCGGCGCTCCGCTTCCGGCTCCCACAAAATGTATCATAATGGTGCTTCCTCCCACTTTATTCGTTTTCTACCTCTATTTCTTTCAACGCGTTTTCTAAAATTTCTTCTGCGTCTTCTGTCTCCCCAAGATACTCACCTTTTGTCCCAAAGACGATCATCCCCGTCTTCACTTCATCCCTGGACCGATGGGCGAGGTGCCAGTTGGCGCGCTTTAAGAAGACATTTATCGTGTCTTCTAAGATTCCCGCCTGCTTTAAGTGATCCATCGCCTCGTCCGTCGTGTTGGATCCCTGAACTTTCTTTAGAAGTTCCAGATCTTCTGTCCCGGCTGACAGGGCACAGGAGAGCAAGGTGTCCATGCGGCCGTCCGCCTCCCTGGAGTGGGTGTTCATGATTCCGTTTCCGATCTTTACAAGTTTACCCATGTGTCCGGCGATCAGGATGCCGGAGAAACCCAGCTCCGCGACAAGATCTATGGTTCTGCCGACAAAATTGCTCATGGTGACGAGGGAATTCATGAATTTCTCCATAAGTGACGGCTCTGTTCCCGTCGATAAGCCCTCGGGCGGCGTCCGTTCCGCATCCACAGGAGATTCAGTTTTTTCAACCTCGCGCTCCTGATGAAGATCAGCGCTGCATTTCCTATGTTCGATAAGATACCGCTCTAGAAATCCCGCGCCCATATTTCCCGGCACGGCGATCACCCATTTTCTGCCCTCTGCTTTTAAGACATTTAAATGGGTGCGGATCGTATCGACAAGCGCTTCCTCGCTCATGGGTTCCACGATCCCGCTGGTTCCGAGAACGGAGATCCCGCCCTCGATGCCGAGGACCGGATTAAAGGTCTTCTTCGCGGCTTCCACGCCCGCAGGGACCGATATGGTGATCGATACCGGGGAAAGCTCCCCTGCTTCCTCCAAAAGGGCGTAGACGGCGTCCCGGATCATCTTTCGCGGCACAGAATTGATCGCCGCCGCGCCCACCGGCTGGTCAAGACCAGGCTTTGTGACACGGCCGATGCCGACGCCGCCGTCGATTTTGATAAACATTTCTGGATGTTCTATACTTTGCTGAACAAACTGTTCTTTTTCTTGCTGCTTTCCGTCTTCCAGCCTCAGACCGGTTTCCGTTTTTTCCCGTGCAGACCTGAAAATAGAATTTTCCAGATGCGGCATATGAGTTTTTTTACAACAAGTTTCATCTTTTACAAATTCCGCCCGCGCATACACCAGGATCCCGTTCGTCACATCGTAGTCATCTCCGGCGTCTTTCCTGACCGCGCACTCTGCCCAGCCGTCGCCGGAAGTCTCTTCTTCCAGCGATACACATACCGGGATCCCTTTCGGGGTCATGATCTCCTCCGTCTCCTTCCAGGATCCTGTG